>CAYTNT010000029.1:0-15982 GCA_964439235.1 uncultured Rhodoluna sp.
AAAGAAGTTACGGATACCGAAAATGACCGATAAGACCATCGCGAAAATCGGCGAAGCCTTCTTCGAAATCGAACGACGCGAAGACCTCTACAACTGGAAAATCGGCGACATCTACGTTTGGTCTGTGATTCGCTCGCGCCTGTTCAAGGTGCTCACCAAGAACTCGCAGCTGTTCAACTACGACACCAACCGTGCCATCGAGTTCACTGAAGAAATGCGCACCTATCGCGGCCGCTATCCGATGACCATGCTGCGCTGGGCGATCTTCGGTCTGCCTCGCCGACCGCGCAAGGGCGAGCCAGACTTCAGAAACCTCGACCGTTTCGAGGCCGTGATTGTTCCATTCGCCACCCGCAACGAAAAACTCGAAGACAAGTTCTCAAAGCCCATTTCGGATGCGCTCGGCGGCCGAGCCCTCAACCTCGGCGTCGGCACCTGGGATCGCATCACCGCAGCCCCGCGCATCGACGACTTCAATAGCTGGCTGAACACCTATGTCGGCATCTTCGGCTCGATCAAGATCCGCATGCTGCTCACCAAAGGCGACTACGAAAAGTACCGTCGCGTGGTCAAATTTCTCGAGACAGAGACCGGCTTTTCACTCGCCCCATACGACAAGTTTCCGCGCTGGACATTCAGGTCTTTCATCATCCAGCGTTGGGGTTATCGCAAACTCTTCAAGCGCACAAACGCCAAGGTGCTCTTTGCCGTGAACGCCGCGAGGATGCCCTTGCAGGCCGCAGCGCAGGAGCTCGGCATCAAGGTCGTCGAGATTCAGTCGGGCGTCTTCTCGAAGTACAGCCTGCAGTTTTCGTGGCCGGGTTCGCCATACGTGCCATACATTCCAGACGAGATCTGGACTTGGGGCGACTACTGGACAGCCGGTATCGAGCATGCCGGCCAACAGAGCGTTCGCGTCGTCGGCTCGACCCCAGAGTTCGAGGCCGTTCGCGACCGCAAGATTGCCAAGATTCCGGGCCAGGTCGTGTTTCTTTCACAGCCGCTGATCGGGCTCGACATCTTCAACGAGGCCGTGGCGTTCGCGACCGCTCGCCCCGAAACCAAGGTCGTCTTCAAACTTCACCCGCGCAACGACGTGGCCGAGTTCGAGAGCGCGATTGCGGCGCTCGGCGCATCCGCACCGAAGAATATCGAACTCGTGCATGTCGAGCGCACCTCGCTCGAGATCATCGCCGAGAGCGAGTACGCCATCGGCGCTTTCTCGACCGCTCTCATCGAGGCCGCCGGTCTGGGCACCAAGGTGGGCATCATCAAGCTCACCGGCTGGGAACACCTCGAAAACCTAATTGACGGCGGATACGCCATGGCGTTCGATTCGGGTGCCGAATTGGCGCAGCGCCTCGCTGAGATTCCGTTGCCGGCCGACCCTTACTTCTTCTACGGTCGTCGCGCGGACATCGGTGAATTGGCCGTGAAACTGGTGGATGAGCTAAGCGGCAAATAGCCCGCACTGTCTGTGCGCAGCCTGCCGCGCGCTCGACCCGCTAGTGCTTCTTGGTCGCGAAGTAGCTGCCAACCGCCACCAACGGAAGGCCAATCGCCATTCCAGGCGTAAAGGTTTCGCCAGCGAAAACCACACCGAGCAAGATCGCGACAGCGGTGTTTGGGTAAGTGATTAGCGTGGCTCGCGCCGAACCAATCTCTTTGATCAGCGCGAAGAACACCACGAACGCAACCGCCGAGCAGACCACGCCGAGAGTCAGCAGGGCCGCCCAAGCCTCGACGCTCGGACCCTTGGCCAGATCGCTCGGCAGCGTGAAGGCGGCAGGCACCGCGTAAACCACGGCCACCATAACCATCGACAGACCGATTACGCCCTCGCTAGGAATGTCACGCATCTTTTGCGCAGCGATTGCCGGTGCGATTGCGTATCCGATTGCAGCCAGAATCACGAAGCCGACAAACAGCGGTTCAACGTGCCCTGTGAAGCTATCGATGCCAACCAGCAGGATGAGTCCACCGAACCCGAGGCCAAGGCCCATCAGGGTCTTGGGGTGCTTGACGCTGCGGTCCTTGAGAAAAATGAATGCGATTGGCAGCGCGAAGAACGGAACCGTTGCGACCAGAAGGCCAGTCAGGCCCGAGTCGATGTGACGCTCGGCCTCGGTGATTAGCCACCACGGAATGATCATCTCGATTACGGCAAAGGCCAACACCCAGCGCCATGCCTTCACGGCCTTGACCAGAGTCTTGCGATAAACGGCGAGCGGAATGAGCACGGCCGCGCCAATCATCACGCGAGCGAAGATGATGCTGATCGTCGAGAACTCCTCACCGGCGATCTTGATGAAGAAGTAAGGCATTCCCCAGGCAACACCAGCGGCTAGAAACAGAAGAAGGCCTTTGCGAGACATGCTGACCAGCCTAGCGTTCGGGAATTGCCCAACCCTGCGGGTAGTTTAGATTGCTATGACAAACCTTCCCGCTCTAAACAAAACTGCCGTCACCGCTGCCCCGATTCTGCCGATTTTGGCAGAGCGCTGGAGCCCGCGCTCGTTCGACGAGAACTACGTTTTGACCGAGCACGAGGTTCTCTCGATCCTCGAAGCCGCTCGCTGGGCACCTTCGGCAAACAACGCGCAGCCTTGGCGTTTCTCTGTTTTGCACCGCGGCAGCGACCTGTTCAACACCGTGGTCGAGCAGGGTCTCACCGGTTGGAACCAGGCATGGGCGCCTAAGGCATCCGCTCTGATTATTCTTTCGGTCAAGTTCAAGAACTCCGACGGCGCCGAGAACCAGTGGGTCAACTACGACGCCGGTCTGGCCGCTGCTAACCTCACCGCGCAGGCAACCGAACTCGGCCTGAGCGTGCACACCATGGCGGGTATTATTCCTGCCGCGCTGCACGAGGTGCTCGGTCTTGCCGAAGACACCAAGGCTCTGGTTGCACTCGCCGTCGGCAAGCTGGCTCCTGCCGACAAGCTCGAGGGCGTTTTGCTCGAGCGCGAGGTGGCAACCCGCACTCGACTCACCCTCGACGAAATCGTCTTGCACGGCAAGCCCTAGGCTTGATACGTGCCTTCTTTCGTAGCCGGCGGTGCGCTCAGCGCATCCATTTCTAACCAAATCAGCAGTTGGTATGACGACGTCGGCCCATGGCTGTTCTACGGAATCGTGTGGTTGCTCGTCTTTGCCGGCACCGGGCTGCTGGTCGGCGCATTCATTCCATTTATCACCGGTGACTCGCTAGTTTTTGCGGCTGGTTTGGTGGCCGCCGCGCATCCAGACGTGAACATTTGGGTGATGGCCACCGGCGTCGGCATCGCCGCTTGGCTAGGCGATCAGGTGGGATACGCTCTCGGTCGACACTTTGGGCGACCTTATCTCGATAAGCGCAAGGGCAAGTGGTTGCAGAACGCGATCGCCAAGTCAGAGAAGATTTACGCGGCTTGGGGTTGGTGGGCGGTTGTGATTGCCCGATTCATGCCTTGGGCGCGAGTCTTCATTCCGGTAATTGCGGGCATCTCGCGAATGAACTACTACAAGTTCTTCAGCGCAAACGTGGTCGGAGCAATCGCCTGGGGAGTCGGTCTGACCACGGCTGGGTATTTCGCTGCTTCGATTCCGGTCGTCAAAAACGCGTCCTACGCGATTGCGATTTTCTTCATCAGCGCATCGATCATCGCCGGCATTCGTGCCTGGTGGAAGAACCGCCAGAGCGCCTAGAGCGTATAGTCGGCAAGTTCCGCCGACTTTTCTCGAGCGTAAAACTCGACCTCTTGAGCCGCCCAGCGCGCCCAAAACACGTCGTTGCCCTCGCGGTTCAGCCAGCGTTCGTGGCGAACGGCTTCATCCACCTCGAGCCAAATTCGCAGGTCGGCCAGCTCGGCGCTGACTCGATTGAGCGCACCGCATCCCTCGATGATTAGGGGAGTACCGCCCGAGAATTCGCGCCACTCGCCTTCGCGCTCGTTTTGCGCCCAATCCCACTCTTGCCAGCTAGCCTGCTGACCTTTTGCGGTAGGGCCAAGAATCAGGCGGTTCAGGTAGTCGGCTCCTGCGGCGAGGCCGTCCCAGCCGGGGTAAAGGTCATCCATGTGAATCACCCTCGGTGCGGATTCACCTTTTTTGAAGTAAAGGTTTTTCACCGCTTCGCCTAGAGTGCTCTTGCCCGAACCGGCGCGTCCGTCGATCAGCACGATCGGGGTCGGCTTGCCTCGCTCCTCGACGAGCTCGAGCAGCTTGCCCACGATAAGTTCGGCGGGCGTCTGGCTAGATTTCATAGATTACGTCTGGGTGCTGGTCGAAGCGGTAGCCACCACCGCGAACAGTGCGGATGATGTCTTCGTAACCAGCAATCTTGCTTCGCAGTCGACGGATGTGTACATCCACCGTGCGCTCGTTCGGAATCTGCTCGAGGTCTTCGTCGCCCCAAACCAGGTCGATGAGTTCTTTGCGGCTGACCGTCTCGCCCTTGTTCTGGATCAGGTAGTTCAGCAGCTCGAACTCCTTGTATGTGAGTGGCGCCACGTCACCGTCGGTGAACACCTTTTTGCGGTTGACGTCAATCACTACTCCGCGGTTTAGGTCGGCCTCTGCCTCGGCTTGCTTCTTGACGACCTTGTCGATAGCGCGCGGGTCGCGCAGTGCGGTGCGAACCACATCGATTGGGCGGCCTCCGGTGCCCTTGGGGGCTAGCGCTACGGCCGCATAGGTCTCTTCTGCAGTTGCCGGAACAAGTTCGGCTAGGTGCTTTCGCAGGCCCGAAACCACCTCGGCTAGAGAGGTGCCGGCAGCCTTCGCGGTTGCTTCATCCAGCCCTACATAAAGGGCAAAGCCACGCGCTTCGGTTTCGACGACCGGCGCGATTTCGGAATCGTGAGTGGGGTTCACCTGTGCAGAAGAACTGGGATTGCTGGACTCTGGCATCTGAACTCCTCTCTCGAACTCGGTCTGCTTAGTCTTTCGACTTTAGCCGTTTTGAACTTCGCGGTGTTATCGCCCGCGGGCAAAATTTCGGTTTGTTACTGGGTCTGGGCTGTTGCTGGGCGGGTTACTGGGCTACACCGTAGAGTCGGTCGCCCGCATCACCCAGGCCGGGCACGATGTAGCCGTGCTCGTTGAGTTTCTCATCCAGCGCACCGAGCACAACTCGAACATCCTTGCCGTGCACCGCCGCCTCGACCGCGGCCAAACCCTCAGGCGCGCCAATCAGGCAGATCGCCGTCACCTCGCTGGCACCTCGCTCAAGCACATAGTTGATCGAGTCGATGAGTGTGCCGCCGGTGGCGAGCATCGGGTCGATGATGTAAACCTGTCGGCCGCTCAGGTCGTCTGGCAGGCGGTTGGCGTAGGTGAACGGCTGCAGCGTTTCTTCATCGCGCTTGATACCCAAGAAACCAACCTCGGCGGTCGGCAGTAGCTTGATGATTCCCTCGAGCATGCCCAGGCCGGCGCGCAGAATCGGAACAATAATCGGACGCGGGCGACTCAGCTTTACTCCGTCGGCCATCGCCACCGGAGTCTGCACCTGAATGCGATCGACGCGAACGTCGCGGGTCGCCTCGTAGGCCAGCAACGTTACCAGCTCTTCGACCAACTGGCGGAACACCGGCGAAGGGGTGCTGCTATCGCGCAGAACGCTGAGCTTGTGGGTGATCAGAGGGTGGTCGGCAATGTGAACTCGCATACTTCAAATCTATTTGGATTTGGGATTCCCGTCACTTTTGGCAGTATTGACGCATGACCCAGAGTGAACACCAGCAGTGGATGCGCCACGCGCTCGAGCTGGCCAAGCGCTCCGAACCCGATGTGCCTGTGGGTGCCCTGA
Source organism: uncultured Rhodoluna sp. (assembly GCA_964439235.1). Taxonomy (GTDB): domain Bacteria; phylum Actinomycetota; class Actinomycetes; order Actinomycetales; family Microbacteriaceae; genus Rhodoluna. The sequence goes on from CAYTNT010000029.1 coordinate 5,792, forward strand.
TTCTCGATGGCTCGGGACAGGTCATCGCCGAAGCCTTCAACAACCGCGAGGTCACTCACGACCCAACTGGGCACGCCGAGATCATCGCCATTCGTCAGGCAACCGAGGCGCTCGCCGATTGGCGTCTGGAGGGCTGCACGCTCGTGGTCACGCTCGAACCCTGCGTCATGTGCGCTGGCGCGATTGTTGCGGCACGCATCCCTCGTGTGATTTTTGGTGCCTGGGATGAACGCGTTGGCGCATCCGGTTCGCTCTATGATCTGCTGCGGGATGCCCGACTCGGCACTCCCGTCGAGGTGATTCCGGGCGTGCTCGAGGACGAGTGTGCTTCGGTGCTGCGCGAGTTTTTCGCGGCCCGCCGCTAGGTTTCCAGCCGCAGCTAGTGCTTGATGTCTGGCTCGAGGTAAATCACTCGAGCCGCCGGAACCTGCTCGCGAATCTGCGCCTCGGCCGAATTGATTGCGGTCGCGATTTCGCCACTTGATACGCCGGCCGGCACCGCGATCTTCGCGCCGACCATTAGCTCCTCTGGCCCGAGGTAAAGGGTCTTCATGTGAATGACGCTGTCGATGCCCTTGGTGGTCTCGAGTGCGCTGCGAATCTTCTTGGTGTCATCCGCGTTGGCGCCCTCACCCACGAGCAGCGAAGAGGTTTCGATACCGAGAATGATCGCTACCACAATCAGCAGAGCACCAATGGCCACGGTGCCGATCGCATCCCAGATTGGGTTGTGAGTAATCGCGGTGAGGCCGACGCCCGCGAACGCGAACACCAGGCCGGTTAGCGCGGCCATGTCTTCGAGCAGAATTACCGGAAGCTCAGGCGACTTTGCGTGACGAATGTATTTGAACAGCGAGGTCTTGCCGCGAACCTTCTTGGCCTCAATCAGCGCGGTTCTAAGGCTCAGGGTTTCGAGCACAATCGCGATCGACAGCACGGTCAGCGGAATCCAAAGCTGCTGCAGCTCGTGCGGGTGTTGCAGTTTTTCGATTCCCTCGAGCATCGAGAAAATGCCGCCGAGTGAGAACAACACGATGGCAACCATGAACGCGTAGATGTAGCGGCTGCGCCCATAACCGTAGGGATGCGTTGCGGTCGCACTGCGTCGTGCGCGCTTGCCACCAATCAGCAGCAGAATCTGGTTTCCCGTGTCAGCTAGAGAGTGGATGCCTTCAGCAAACATCGCTGCCGAGCCCGAGAGGGCTGCCGCGATGAACTTGGTGATCGCGATTCCGGTGTTGGCTAGCAGGGCGGCAATGATTGCGCGCATTGAACCTTCGGTGCTCATGGTTCCTTTCGTGTGAAGTCGCTCGCCGAACCAAGGTTTGACCCGCTCGCAACTGCGGTAATAAACTATCCCACGGTGACGTGTCCGAGCGGCCGAAGGTGCAACTCTCGAAAAGTTGTGTGCGTGAAAGCGCACCGTGGGTTCAAATCCCACCGTCACCGCCAGTAAAAAACAAAAAGACCCCAAACTTCTGGGGTCTTTTTCTTTTGGCTGTGATCGGCGGTGTCTTTGGCTCCCGATTGGTAACGGCACCTACACGTGTTTTGGCGGTCTCGCGCAGCGAAAGCAATAGCTTCGCTTTCGCTTTGCGCTCGGGTTCAAATCCCACCGTCACCGCCAGTAAACAAATAAACCCCCGGTTGGGGGTTCATTTGTTTAAGCCATTAGCTAGCGAAACAGAGCGGTAATCGCGCCAATCTCGCAGTTGTCCTCGAGCGGGTGGCGCAGGTGCGCATCCTCGATCACTCGGTATCGGTTTCGGCGGCCAATCTTCTCGGCCTCGATGTAACCCTGCTTCTTCAGGTCGTTGATGATGGCGGATGCGCGACGCTCAGTAATGCCCACCAGGTCCGCGAGTTCGGCAATTCGAATCTCAGGATTCTTCGCGAGCTGAATGATCACGTGGCCGTGATTGCTGAGGAATGTCCAACTCATGGGTCAAGTCTAATACGGAAATACAAAACAGGAAACAAATTGCCTGTATTATGTTTCTCATGTTGAATCTCGATGCCGCCGCCACAAATCTGCTGAGCATTCCAGTGCTGGCCTTCGCCCTGGGACTGCTTGCCGCCCGATTGCGCTCAGACCTGTCGGTCTCGAAGGGCCTGACCGATGGCATCTCGTTCGTGCTGCTGCTCGCCATCGGTTTCAAGGGTGGTGCAGCGATCTACGGCGTCTCGATTGGCGAGCTCGCGATTCCGCTCACGATGACAATCGTTCTCGGTTGCGTGATCCCACTGATCGCCTTCGCGCTGCTCGGTCTCGGCAAAAAGAAAATCAGCAAAGTCGATCGCGGTTCAATTGCTGCCCACTACGGCTCAACCTCGCTGGTCACCTTCTCGGCCGCTCTCGTGTTTCTCGAAACCCAAAACATCACCTACGAGGGCAAGGTCACCGCTCTGCTCGTCGCCATGGAAATCCCAGGCATCCTCGTCGGCATCCTTTTAGCCAAGGGCGGCTTCTCGGCTCTAAAGAACAAAGAACTCATTCGTGAGGTGTTCCTCGGCAAGTCGGTGCTGCTGCTACTCGGTGGCCTTCTTATCGGTGCCATCGCCGGCCCAACCGGAGTCGAAAAAGTCAGCCCACTCTTTGTGGATGCCCTGCCCGGCCTGCTCACGCTGTTCCTACTAACGCTCGGTTTCAAGGCTGGCGGTCACCTCGGCGAGTTCAAGGCTCTCGGCTTCAAGATGCTGGCCTTCGGCACCCTGTTCCCGTTGTTCACAGGTGCAGCCGGTGCCCTGACCGCGACCCTGATCGGCATGTCACCAGGTGGAGCGACCGCCTTCGCCGTGCTCTGCGCCAGCGCTTCGTACATCGCTGCTCCGGCCGCGGTCTCGGTGGCACTACCCGAGGCCAGCAAGCCACTCACGATTCTGTCGAGCCTCGGCGTGACCTTCCCGTTCAACCTGATCGTGGGTATCCCGGTCTACTTCATGATGGCCAACGCTTTCGCCGCCTGGCTCTAAACCACCGCTCCGACACGAAGCACCTGTACCTAGACTGGTCGGGTGCTCGGAATCGGAACCATCGTCAACGTCTTGGCAATCCTCATCGGAGGCACCCTAGGCGCACTGCTCGGCTCGCGCCTGCCTGAAAAGACCGGTCGAACGGTGACCGACGGGTTGGGCATCCTGACCCTGGTTCTCGGTGGCCTCAATCTGATGTCGCTGAGCGACGCCGCCTACATCAAGGCGGTAACCCCGGCTGGCACATTCCTGGTGGTCGTCTTCGCCATCGCTATCGGTGCCGTGATCGGCTCGCTGCTCGACATCGAATCACGCCTCGAGTCATTCGGCGGTTGGCTGCAAAAGCGCCTATCGCGCGGCGAAACCTCGTTCGAGGCTCGCGACCGATTCATCTCGGGTTTCGTGAACGCATCCCTGATCATGGCGGTTGGCCCGATGGCCATTCTCGGCGGAATGTCAGACGGCATGGGCAACGGAGCCGACACGCTAATCATCAAGTCGATCCTCGACGGATTCGCGAGCATCGCCTTTGCCGCGAGTATGGGTTGGGGAGTGGCCGCATCAGCAATCACCGTCGGCCTCTGGCAGGGTGCCATCACGATTGCCGCGATGCTGCTGGGCGACTTTATTCCCGCCGCAGAGATTGCCGCCATCACAGCAACAGGCGGCGTGCTGATGCTCGGCATCGGTCTGCGCATCCTGAATGTTCGCGCTGTCTCTATCGCTAACCTTCTACCCGCTCTGATTCTTGCCCCGCTGTTCACCATTGCGGTGCGGGCGATTCTCGGCTAATCCGGCAACGCATCGAAATGGCCAACTTCACAACCGTGCTCTGGGATCTCGACGGAACCATCATCGATTCATCGCCTGGCATCTACGAATCGTTTCGCGCGACCTTTGCCGAGCTTGAGATCGAGTGCCCCAGCGATGAACAGCTGCGCACCTTCATGGGGCCGCCGCTGCCAATCACGTTCAGCCAACTGCTGGGCTTCGACGAAGAGCTCACCCAGCGTGCGATTCACACCTATCGCAAGCACTACCTGCCGGCGGGTGCGCTGAACGCATCCCTGTTTCCGGGCGTCGTCGAGTTGATTCAAACCTGCAGGGATGCGAATCTCGCTGTCGCCCTCGCCACCTCGAAAGGTGAGAGCGGCACCCGCATCGTCGGCGAGAAGTACGACTTTCTGAGGCACTTTCACTTTCTCGGCACGGCATCGGCCGACGACAAGCGCAACACCAAGGCCGACGTGGTCGCGTATGCGCTCGATGGCCTGCGCGCCCAGGGGCTGGATACGTCAAGCGTGCTGCTGGTCGGCGACCGCATCCACGATGTCGAGGGCGCTCGCGACCAGGGCATCCAGGTTGCGCTTGTCGAGTGGGGTTTTGGCACGGCCGATGAGTGGGCCCAGGCCGATTTCGTTGCCGCCGATACGGATGCGCTCGCCGCATACATTGGCATAGCCTAGAGACATGCCTACCGTTGAGTTCACGCCAAAAGCCCTGGTCGTTCGGCTTACCCCAGCCGAAAAGTTCTGGGCACTGCACGGTGACGTTTCGGTGCCGTGGTCGCAGGTTCGCGGAGCCGAGACGCTAGACGGCAAGTTTTGGCGCGGCTTAGGGATGCGTGCCCCGGGCACGGGCCTGCCGCCCTGGTATGTCGCCGGTACCTTTCGCGCCAAGGGTGATCGCGCATTCGTGAGCTGGTCGCGCAAGCGCATCCCGCTTCAAATCAACCTCGCAGGGCACCACTTTTCGCGAATTGTGATTGGTGTGGATGACGCCGAGGACTGGGCCGAGCGCATTAACTACACTCTCGCGGGCTGCTAGACAAATACCTCTTTACATTTGTCGCAGAACCGTTATAGACTGACACTTTGCTCCCAACACCCGCCCTCATATTTCGGTCGGCGCGTGTCGCATATGTTGGCGACACTGGTTTAAGGGTCGAACCTCTCATCCACTCACCAAACGAGTATTCCTTTTGGAGGGATTTTCTTGGCTGCGAAAAACGCATCAAAGACCATCAAGAACGACCGCCAGGCCCAGCGCCCTTCCTTCGCGAAGACGCTTGAGCCGATCCAGGTTCCAGACCTACTGAAACTTCAGACCGAGAGCTTCAACTGGCTCGTCGGCAACGAGGCATGGCGCGAGGTCGCCGGCCCAGATGCCAAGAACGGTCTCGAAGAAATCTTCGAAGAGATCTCTCCGATCGAGGATTCAACCAACTCGGCACAGGATGCCAAGATGGGCCTCAGCTTTGCAGAGCCAGAGCTGTTTGACGCCCCATACACTCCTGAGCAGTGCAAGATCAAGGGCAAGAGCTACACCCAGCCGCTCTACATCAAGGCCGAGTTCACCAACTACCTGACCGGTGAAATCAAGTCGCAGACCGTCTTCATGGGTGACTTCCCTGTCATGACCGAGAAGGGCACCTTCATCATCAACGGCACCGAGCGTGTCGTTGTTTCGCAGCTGGTTCGCTCGCCTGGTGTCTACTTCTCGGTATCGACCAACACCACCGGTAACCTCGACGTTCGCAACAACAAGGCTCAGATCATTCCGAGCCGCGGTTCGTACCTCGAGTTCCTGACCGAGTGGGTTCGCGACGACCGCAAGCCAATCGCTCGCTTCGGCCAGCCAATCATCCAGGTTCAGGTTGACCGCAAGACCAAGGTCTCAGCAACCATCTTCCTAAAGGCTCTAGGCCTAACCGAAGAGCAGATCCGCGATGAGTTCAAAGACATCGAGTCTGCAGTCAAGGCCGGTGCTCCAAACTGGACCTTCGACCTAGACCTAATCGAGAACACCCTGGCTTATGACAAGTCAAAGGTTTTCGTAAACCCGATCATCACCAAAGAAGACGCGCTTCGCGAGCTTTACCGCAAGGTTCGCGGCGAGACCGCTGGTGCCGAGGTTTCAGAGGCTTGGCTAAAGTCAACCTACTTCGAGTCAAAGCGTTACAACTTGGCAAAGGTTGGTCGTCACAAGCTAAACCGCAAGCTAGGTCTAAACGTTGACGCCAACGCCAACACCCTCACCGTTGAAGACGTTGTTGCAACCTTGAAGTACCTTCTTTTGTTCGACCAGCAGATCGCTAACTCGGCTGCTATCTCAACCGGTGCTCGCCTAGAGTTCCCAGTCAAGATGGCCGGCAAGTCAGTCAAGATCGCTGTTAGCTCAGACGACATCGATGACTTCTCTAACCGCCGCATCCGCAGCGTTGGCGAGCTTATTCAGAACCAGGTTCGCATCGGTCTTAGCCGCATGGAGCGCGTTGTTCGCGAGCGCATGTCGACTCAGGACATCGAGGCAATCACCCCGCAGACCCTGATCAACTTGCGCCCAGTCGTAAGCGCGATCAAGGAGTTCTTCGGTGCTTCACAGCTTTCGCAGTTCATGGACCAGAACAACCCGCTGGCCGGCCTCGCTCACAAGCGTCGTCTCTCGGCCCTCGGCCCTGGTGGTATCGCTCGTGAGCGTGCCCAGATGGAGGTTCGTGACGTTCACCCATCGCACTACGGCCGTATGTGCCCAGTGGAGACCCCAGAAGGTCCAAACATTGGTCTTATCGGTTCGTTGACCGCGTATGCACAGATCAACGCATTCGGCTTCATCGAGACCCCTTACAACAAGGTTGTAAACGGCAAGGTTTCGGGCAAGATCGAGTACCTCGACGCAGCAACCGAGCAGGGCAAGACCATTGCCGGCGCTGATGTGCCGCTGAACGCAGACAAGACCTTCGCCAACAAGAAGGTGTTCGCGCGCTACCAGGGCGACGTCGTTGAGGTTGACGCAGAAGACGTCGACTTTGTCGACATCTCGCCTCGTCAGCTCGCTTCGGTTTCGACCTCGCTCATCCCGTTCCTCGAGCACGACGACTCGTCGCGTGCACTGATGGGTGCCAACATGCAGCGTCAGGCAGTTCCACTGCTGCGCAGCGAGGCTCCTTTCGTAGGTACCGGCATGGAGCGCGTCGCTGCTATCGACTCGGGTGCCGTTGTGGTCTCAGAGACCGCAGGTGTCGTTTCGGAAGTTTCGGCAGAAGCCATCGAGATCCAGCAGGACAAGGGCGGCACCCGCACCTACACCCTGCGCAAGTTCGACCGCTCGAACCAGGGCACCGCCATCAACCAGCGCGTTCTGGTTAAGGAAGGCGACCGCATCGAGGCAGGCACCGTGCTGGCCGATGGCCCTTCGACCGACAACGGCGAGCTCGCTCTAGGCAAGAACCTGCTCGTGGCATTCATGCCATGGGAAGGCCACAACTTCGAGGACGCGATCATCCTCAGCCGCAACCTGGTTCAGGACGACACCCTCAGCTCGATTCACATCGAGGAGTACGAGGTTGACGCTCGCGACACCAAGCTCGGCAAGGAAGAAATTACCGCCGACCTGCCAAACGTCTCGCAGGAGGCACTGGCTCAGCTCGACGAGCGCGGCATCATCCGTATCGGTGCAGAGGTTCGCCCTGGCGACATCCTCGTCGGTAAGGTCACTCCTAAGGGTGAGACCGAGCTTTCGGCCGAAGAGCGTCTGCTCCGCGCCATCTTCAACGAGAAGAGCCGCGAAGTTCGCGACACCTCGCTGAAGGTTCCGCACGGCGAGCAGGGCACCGTTATCGGCGTCAAGGTCTTCGACATCGAAGCCGGCGACGACGAGCTCGGTGCAGGCGTCAACCAGCGCGTTGTCGTTCACATCGCTCAGAAGCGCAAGATCACCGAGGGCGACAAGCTCGCTGGTCGTCACGGCAACAAGGGTGTTATCTCGAAGATTCTCCCTGTCGAAGACATGCCATTCCTCGAGGACGGCACCCCGGTTGACATCATCCTCAACCCACTGGGTATCCCAGGTCGTATGAACTTCGGTCAGGTCCTCGAGACCCACCTCGGTTGGATTGCCAGCCGCGGTTGGGATGTCTCGGGCATCTCGAAGAAGTTCGCCGACTACGTGACCGACCTTCCAGAGGCCATGAAGACTGGAGAGGCCGGCACCAAGGTTGCCACCCCAATCTTCGACGGCGCTTCGAAGAACCAGATCGTGGGCATGCTCGACTCAACCACCCCTAACGCGTGGGAGACCGAGAACAAGAAGAAGCTCATCGACGCAACCGGTAAGGCACGCCTTTACGACGGTCGCTCGGGTGAGCCATTCCCAGCCCCAATCGCGGTTGGCTACATGTACGTACTCAAGCTGCACCACCTCGTCGACGACAAGATCCACGCTCGTTCGACCGGTCCTTACAGCATGATTACCCAGCAGCCACTCGGTGGTAAGGCCCAGTTCGGTGGCCAGCGATTCGGTGAGATGGAGGTGTGGGCACTCCAGGCTTATGGTGCTGCGCACACCCTTCAGGAGCTCCTGACCATCAAGTCGGACGACATCACCGGTCGCGTCAAGACCTACGAGGCAATCGTCAAGGGCGAGAACATCCAGGCTCCTGGTATTCCAGAGTCGTTCCGCGTCCTCGCAAAGGAAATGCAGTCGCTCGCACTGAACGTTGAGGTTCTCAACGCACAGGGCCAGACCGTGGCACTCAAGGAAGAAGACAGCTTTGAGTCAGACCGCGCAGCCGAAGAGCTGGGCATCAACCTTTCCCGCAACGAGGCGTCAGGCGTTGACGTCGAGTACAACTCAGAGTTCCCAAACTTCTAAGCACGATCAAGGATTAAGGAAAAATCATGGAAGTTGAAAACTTCGACGCGCTACGCGTAGGTCTAGCTACTGCAGATGACATCCGTTCTTGGTCGCACGGTGAGGTAAAGAAGCCTGAGACCATCAACTACCGCACCCTAAAGCCAGAGAAGGACGGCCTTTTCTGCGAGAAGATCTTCGGTCCAACCAAGGACTGGGAGTGCTCGTGTGGCAAGTACAAGCGTGTCCGCTTCAAGGGCATCGTTTGTGAGCGCTGTGGTGTTGAGGTAACCAAGTCGTCGGTTCGCCGTGAGCGCATGGGCCACATCGAGCTCGCCGCCCCGGTCACTCACATCTGGTACTTCAAGGGTGTTCCTTCGCGCCTCGGCTACCTGCTAGCCATGGCTCCTAAGGACCTCGAGAAGATCATCTACTTCGCCGCTTACCGCGTGATGAAGAAGCATGTAGAAGACATCGACTACGACCGCACTCTCATCCACGAAGACTATGTCTCGCGTGTTCGCACTCTCATCGAGTCGCGTTACGAAGAGATGCAGGCTGTCGCCGGCAACGAGATCGACGCGCTAACCGCGGCTGGCCTGGCTCTCGAGCCATCGGTCAAGCTGTGGGAGGCTCCTCAGTGGGTCGACGCAACTCGCGTTCGCGACATCGACTCGATCGTTCGCGCCGAGATCGAAAACCCTGAGGGTGTCTGGAAGAAGGGCAACGCCGTCGCTGACGCTGCAGACGAGAACGCCGGCGAGGTTGTCGCCCGTTCAGCAGCAGAAGAGAAGGAGCTCAAGAAGCTCAAGGACGAGTTCCGCAAGAAGACCGACAAGATCGTCAAGGAATACGCTCGCATTGAGCGCCCAGCCAACCTCCAGAAGGAGCAGCTGGCATGGCGCTTGTTCCTGACTGCAAAGTCGGGCGACCTGATCCAGAACGACGTCATCTTCGATCACTTCGACTACTCGTTCGGCGAGTACTTCGACACCTCGATTGGTGCAGAGGCAGTTCAGCGTGTTCTCGCTGAGTTCGACCTCGAGGCTTCGGCTGCAGAGCTCCGCCAGGAGATCGCCACCACCAAGGGCTCGAAGCAGACCCAGGCCATCAAGCGCCTCAAGGTCGTTCAGTCGTTCATCAACTCGAGCACTTCGCCAACCTCGATGGTTCTCGACGTGCTGCCGGTTCTCCCACCAGAGATCCGTCCGATGGTTCAGCTTGACGGTGGCCGCTTCGCGACCTCAGACCTCAACGACCTGTACCGTCGCGTCATCAACCGCAACAACCGTCTAAAGCGCTTCATCGACCTCGGTGCCGTGCCTAAGACGATTCTCAACAACGAGAAGCGCATGCTTCAGGAGGCCGTCGACGCACTGTTCGACAACGGCCGCCGTGGTCGTGCAGTTACCGGAACCGGAAACCGTGCCCTCAAGTCGCTCAGCGACCTGCTGAAGGGTAAGCAGGGTCGATTCCGTCAGAACCTGCTCGGTAAGCGCGTTGACTACTCGGGTCGTTCGGTTATCGTCGTCGGTCCTCAGCTGAAGCTGCACCAGTGTGGTCTTCCAAAGCTGATGGCACTCGAGC
>CAYTNT010000030.1:0-15069 GCA_964439235.1 uncultured Rhodoluna sp.
CCCATGACTCCGGCGAGTCCGATTGGGCCGGACGCGTCACAGATCAGCAGGTCTTCGACATCCAGCTTTCGGGTCTGACCGTCGAGCGTGGTGAGAGTTTCGCCTGGATTCGCACGGCGAACGGTGATGCCGCCCTGCAACTTGTCGAGGTCGTATGCGTGCAGCGGCTGACCAAGCTCGAGCATCACGTAGTTGGTGATGTCGACGACCAAACTAATTGAGCGCATACCGGCCAGCTTGAGACGCGCCACCATCCACGGTGGGGTTGGCTTGGACGCGTCAATCGAGCGCACTGCTTTGAGTGTGAAGTGTTCTGCTCCGGCCCGACCGCGAATCGGTGCCTGGTCGTGGATGTTTAGTTCGAAACCCTGTGCGGGTTCTGGGTGTGCGTTGCCGACTGGGTCACGGAACTCACCGCCGGTGGCATGCGCGTACTCGCGAGCGATTCCGCGAATCGAGAAGCAATAACCGCGGTCTGGTGTCACATTGACCTCGGCGGCCGTTTCGGTGATCTGAAGCAGTTCGAGAGCGTCACTGCCGATCTTCGGGTCGAGACCCATTTCGTGCAATCGAATGATGCCAGCGTGGTCATCTGAGATGCCCAGCTCGCGGGCTGAAGCCATCATGCCGTCGCTGACGTGACCGTAGGTCTTGCGAGCCGCGATCTCGAAGTTTCCCGGCAGCACAGCACCCGGCAGGCAGACAACAACCTTGTCGCCGACCTCGAAGTTGCTTGCGCCGCAGACGATTCCGCGGACGTCCTCGCCCCCGTCGGCTGCCTTCGAGCCTTCAGGAGCAACGCGAACCTGGCACCAGCGAATGGTCTTGCCGTTGGACTGCTCTTCTGGAGTGAACTCGAGCACCTGACCGACAACTACCGGCCCCGTCACGTCGAAGCCGTGTGAGCCTTCTTCTTCGAGACCTACCTTGACCAGTTCGGCCATTACCGAATCAGGAGTCGCATCGCCGGGCAGATCTACATACTCGGCTAGCCATGAAAGTGGGACGCGCATTAGAGAACCACCCCAAACTGCTCACTGAAGCGCACATCGGCCTCGACCATGTCGTGCATGTCTTTTACGTCGTTGCGGAACATCAGGGTGCGCTCGATGCCCATGCCGAACGCGAAGCCCGAGTAAACCTCGGGATCGATGCCGGCGGCAGCCAAAACGTTCGGGTTAACCATGCCGCATCCACCCCATTCGACCCAGCGAGCGCCGCCCTTAGCGCCAGGGTGCCAGACATCGAGTTCGGCCGATGGTTCGGTGAACGGGAAGAAGCTCGGGCGCAGTCGAATCTTGGCCTCCGGGCCAAACATCACACGCGCGAAATGCTCGAGGGTGCCCTTGAGATCCGCCATGGTCAGACCCTTGTCAACCGCCAAACCCTCGACCTGGTGGAACACCGGCGTGTGGGTCGCATCCAGCTCATCGGTTCTGAACACGCGACCGGGGCACAGCACGAAGACCGGCAAGTCGCGGGCGAGCATCGAGCGGACCTGAACCGGAGAGGTGTGGGTACGAAGCACCAGGTGGGATTCGATTGGCGATACGAAGAACGTGTCCTGCATCGCGCGCGCAGGGTGGTCGGCGTCAAAGTTCAGCGCGTCGAAGTTGAACCACTCGTTTTCGATTTCTGGACCCTCGGCGATCTCCCAGCCCATGCCGACGAAGATGTCAGAAACCTGGTCCATCAGGAGCGAGAGCGGGTGCCTAGCGCCGAGGCGAGTCGGCTCGGGGGCTGCAGTAACGTCGACAGCCTCGGCTGCAAGCTTGGCCTGCTCCTCAAGTTTGGTGAGCGCTTCCTCGCGCTGTGCGTAAATCGCGTTGAGCTCGCCGCGGGCCTTACCGATTAGCGCACCTGCGGCCGCCTTCTGGTCGCCTGGCAAATCACGCAGGGATGCGTTTAGGCGCGCGATGTCTGATTGCTCGCCAATCACCTTCGCTCGCGCGACCTTTAGGTCGGCGAGGGTTTGCGCGGCAGCAAAAGCGCTCGAGCCCTCGCTGACGAGTTGCTCGAGGTGCTGCTCATTGATTGAGGATGCTTCTGACATAGATTTCTAAGTTTATCTTTAGCGGTTGTTCGAGCCGTTTTGGGCGAACGCCGATTCGTAAAGGCAGACCGACGCCGCAGTCGCAAGGTTCAGGCTCTCAGCCGAACCGTAAATCGGCAGGCTCACCACCCGATCGACCGCATCCAGCACCTCGGGCTCAAAACCCCAGGCCTCATTGCCGAACACCCAGAGTGTTGGTTTTTCGAGCACACCGGCTGGCAAATCGGTGATTGGAGTGCCACCGCCGTCTGCCGCAAAAACCTGGAAACCAGCCACCTGAGCCTTGCGAATCGTATCCAGCGAATCGACTTCGGTGACAATCGGCAGGTGAAAAATCGATCCGGCAGTCGAGCGCACGACCTTGGGGTTGTAAACGTCGACACTGTTTGCGCTGAACATGACTGCATCTGCACCGGCAGCGTCGGCAGCCCGAAGGACGGTTCCGGCGTTTCCCGGGTCACGAATGTTCGAGAGCAGAACCAGCAGTTGAGCGCTCTGGTCGAGCACCGATGCGAGTGAGACATCTAGTTGCTCGCACACCGCGATGACACCCTGGGGCGTTGCCGTGTCGGCCATCGCGTTGAGCGCCCGCTCAGAAACCTGGTGGATCTGAACACGCGCCGACTCTAGCTTTTCGAAGTGCTCTGCGTAGCGCTCAAGGGCATCCTCGGTGGCGAAAACCTCGACCACCAGCTTCGGTCGATTGACAGCCTCTTTCAGGCCTTGAGGGCCCTCAAGCAGAAAGAGCCCGGTCTCAGACCGGGCATCTTTCTTGGCTAGCTTGGCGACCCCGCGAACCTTGGCGGCGCTGGGATCTTGCAACAAGGGTTACTTGACCTTTGGTGCCGAAGTGTTTGCAGGCAGCGCAGCCTTGGCGGTTGCCACGAGGCTTGCGAAAGTTGCAGCGTCGTTGACAGCTAGGTCAGCGAGGATGCGACGGTCGACCTGCACACCCGCGAGTGCGAGACCCTGGATGAAGCGGTTGTAGGTCATGCCGTTTGCGCGGGCAGCTGCGTTGATGCGCTGGATCCACAGACGACGGAAGTCACCCTTGCGAGCGCGACGGTCGTTGTACGAGTAGACCAGCGAGTGCAGCATCTGCTGCTTTGCCATGCGGTATAGACGTGAACGCTGACCACGGTAGCCCTGTGCGCGCTCGAGTACGGTACGACGCTTCTTGAGTGCGTTTACCGCATTCTTTACTCTTGCCATTTCTTAACTCCTAAAGTTTCTGAGGGCTTGCGGCTACTTGCCGAGCTGCTTCTTGATGGTCTTGAAGTCTGCTGCTGAAACAACCTGGTCCTGGTTCAGGCGACGGGTGCGACGGCTCGACTTGTGCTCGAGGTTGTGACGCATGTTGATCTGCTGCTTCATGAGCTTGCCGCTACCGGTGAAGCGGAAACGCTTCTTGGCACCCGAGTGGGTCTTCTGCTTTGGCATTCGTATCTCCTTGGTTTTATTCGGCTGCTTCTGCAGCTGAATCAGTTGGCTGTTGCGCCGCATCGGCGTCGGTGCGACCCGACTTCTCTGCAGCCTTCTTGGCTTCGGCCTTGGCCTCTGCCTTGTTCTTGAGTGGTCCGATAACCATCACCATGTTGCGGCCGTCGATCGAAGGGTTCGACTCGACAGCACCCAACGCAGCAACTTCTTCGGCAAGCTTCTGGAGCAGCTTGATTCCCATTTCTGGGCGTGACTGCTCGCGACCGCGGAACACCACGATCACCTTGACCTTGTCGCCAGCCTTGAGGAACTTCTCGATTTGACCACGCTTGGTGCCGTAATCGTGAGCGTCAATCTTCAATCCGAATCGAACGGTCTTTAGAACAGTGTTGACCTGGTTCTTGCGAGCCTCGCGAACCTTCTGGGCGGCTTCGTACTTGAACTTGCCGAAATCCATAAGCTTCGCAACCGGAGGCTTTGACATTGGTGCGACTTCGACTAGGTCGAGATCTGCTTCCTGTGCCATGCGCAGTGCATCTTCGATGCGGACAACGCCGATCTGCTCACCCTGTGGGCCGACGAGGCGAACCTCTGGCACACGAATGCGCTCGTTGATACGTGGATCGCTGATGTTTACTCCTCTTTAGCGTGACGACGGCCACGACAGAGGACGATAACGCCGTTCTGACGCACAGAAACGAAAGTTTCCAAAGCTTTACCCGGCAACCTATTGAAAGCGGTGGACGCGGGTGGGAAATGAATCCACTTCTGACCGAGGCGGACCTCGGAGCCATGGGTTAGCCTAGCAGATAGATTTTGAAAGGAAAAGCCCTTGGTTGAATTCAGAGACGTCGAGGATAAGGTTCGCGACATCGCAGAGGTTCCGGCTGTCGAGGTTATCAACACCGTGGCGGTTCATCTCATGAGTGCGGCCGCCGTGCAGTGCGGTCTCGGGGAAGACGGCTACAAGGGCGACCTCGACGAGGCGCGAAAGCTGATCAATGCCTTGGCTGGCCTGGTTACCGCTTCCGCTCCAGAGATTGGCGACCACCACGCGAGGCCACTTCGCGACGGCTTGCGTTCGCTTCAGCTGGCCTTCCGAGAGGCTTCGAGCATTCCAGACGCACCAGGTTCGGGTCCGGGCGAGAAGTACACCGGGCCGGTCAACTAACTACTTTTCGGCCGCAACCAGCTTGACGGCCATCGAATCAACAGATCGAGCGAAAAGCTCGTCGGTGGCCAGCCGTTCAAAAATGCGGTGCATGGTTTCCTCAAGCTGGTCAGAGTCCAAACCCGCTCTCACCCGGAACAGCGCCAGCAATTCGCTGCCGGCCAGGGTGGCGGTCGGATCGCCGGACATCAGTGCAAACGCGAAGACATCTGGTTCGTTTGCAATCGCCGCTGAGAATAGCTCGTGAATCTCAGCAATCTCTTCGGGCGGAGCCCAGGGCAACGACTGAGCGATGGCCTCTATGGCGGGACGGCGGAGCACAATTTCGGTCGGACTACCCGGATCGATGATGATTCGGTTCGTCTGTTCGGATGCGGCTGCAAGGGCCACCTTGACGGCATCCGTGGGCACGGGCCTGGCCTGAGAGTTCCAGCGTGCCATCGCATCCACCGAGGTAAATGCGGGCAAACCGGTTTGCTCGTCAGGGGTTTCGACGGTGACAATCGCGAGGTCGGCTGACTTGTCGACAACCTGGCCGTGCGCACCTTCGCCGGACTCCCCCAGCTTGGCCAAAAGAGGAATCAGCAGCCGAGTCGCACGCAGAACATCGACCACAGCGGCCAGCGAAACCTGTTCCGCCTTGAATGACTCGATCGCTGCGATCAACTCTGGCGGCGCCGAACCGTCATCCGAAGCCCAGTTGTTTGATTCGAATTCTCGGCCCGACCAGGTGCGACCGGCAGAGTCAGCGAAGCGATCGTGGTTGATGTGTGGGATTCCCTCGTGGTCAACGCCCATCATCGACCCGCGATCTCTAGTGCTTGCTCGAGAGTGAACTTGCCGGCGTAGAGCGATTTGCCGAGGATCGCGCCCTCGAGACCGATACCGACCAACTCGCGCAGATCTCGGATGTCATCGAGCGAGGAGATGCCACCGGATGCCACAACTGGCTTTTTGGTCTTGGCAAGCACCGACTTGAGCAACTCTAGATTTGGGCCGCGCAGGGTGCCGTCCTTGGTGACATCGGTGACCACGTAGCGGGCGCAACCGGCATCCTCAAGGCGAGCGAGAACCTCGAAGAGGTCGCCGCCCTCGCGAGTCCAGCCGCGAGCGGCCAGCGTGGTTCCGCGAACATCCAGGCCAACCGCGATGAAGTCGCCGTACTTGGCAACAACGCGAGCTGTCCAGTCTGGGTCTTCGAGTGCTGCGGTGCCGAGGTTTACGCGAGTGGCACCGGCTTCGAGGGCCGCTTCGAGCGATGCGTCATCCCTGATGCCACCCGATAGCTCGATCTTGACCGAGCTGGCCGCGTTGACAACCTCCGAGATGATCGAACGGTTATCGCCTCGACCGAAAGCGGCATCAAGGTCAACCAGGTGAATCCATTCGGCGCCGGCTTCGATCCAGGTAAGGGCAGCCTCAACCGGGTGGCCGTAGTCGGTCTCCGACCCTGCTTCACCCTGGGTCAGGCGAACGGCCTTGCCGTCGGCGACATCCACGGCTGGCAGCAACTCGAGTTTGGTGGTCATGAAATCCTCTTGGTTCAGTGGGGTGGGCTGGGTGGGAAAATCTTGGGATGCCTAAAGCGTCGCAATCCAGTTCGACAGTAGTTTGATGCCCGCCTCGCCAGACTTTTCGGGGTGAAACTGGGTTGCCGAGAGCGGCCCATTTTCGACCGCCGCAACGAATCGCTCACCGTATTCGCACCAAGTCACCTTGGGTGCGGCGAGTGGGCCGTCTGACACGAGATCCCAGCTCTTGGCAGCGTAAGAGTGCACGAAGTAGAAACGCTGGTCTTCGATGCCGGCGAACAGCTTCGAATCTTCGGCAGCCTCGACTGTGTTCCAGCCCATGTGCGGCAGCAACGGCGCCTCGAGTTGAGCGATGACACCCGGCCACTGCCCGATACCCGGTTCGTCGTAACCGTGTTCCAGGCCGCGCTCAAACATGACTTGCATTCCGACACAGATACCCAGCACGGCCTTGCCCGCAACCAGGCGCTTGTCGATTAGTTCAGCCGCGCGCACCTGAGCCAGCTGCTCCATGACGGCCGCGAAGGCGCCGACGCCCGGCACGAGCAAGCCGTCGGCTGCGAGGATCGCATCCCTGTCAGCGGTCAAACGAACGGATGCCCCAGCAGCCTCGATTGCCTTAGCGGCCGAGTGTACGTTTCCGCTGCCGTAGTCGAGCACGACCACCGAAGGTCGGGTCACAAGGTTCCCTTGGTTGAAGGAACGCCGTCTACGCGAGGATCAAGTTCGACGGCCTTGCGCAGCGCGCGGGCGAACGCCTTGACCTCGGCCTCGGCGATGTGGTGCGGGTCGCGACCTTCGAGCAGTGTCACGTGCAGGGTTAGACCAGCGTTGAACGCGATGGCCTCGAAAACGTGCCTGACCAGTGAACCGGTGAAGTGACCGCCGATGAGGTGAAACTCGAATCCCGCAGGCTCACCCGAGTGAACCAGGTAGGGACGACCTGAGACGTCAACGACGGCGCGCGCCAGGGCGTCATCCAATGGCACGGTTGCATCGCCGTAGCGACCGATTCCAGACTTGGTGCCGAGCGCCTGTTTCAGAGCTAGACCGAACGCGATTGCGGTGTCTTCGACGGTGTGGTGCGCATCGATGTGCGTGTCGCCAGAGGCCTTGATATCCAGATCGATCAACGAGTGCTTCGACAGTGCGGTGAGCAGGTGGTCGAAAAATGGCACGGTAGTCGAGATGTTCGACTTGCCGGTTCCGTCGAGATTTAGCGAGAGCTCGATGCTGGATTCAGACGTGCTGCGCTCGATGCTTGCGGTTCTGCTCACGGTACGACCTTTCGACAGAGCGTCTTTGGGGATGTACCAAGTCTAGTTGTCGGCGAGTATCCGTTCGAGTGCAGCCAAAAACGCTGTGGTCTCGGCCTCGGTGCCCGCGGTCACGCGAAGCGTGCCAGGTAGCCCAACATTTCGAATCAGGATGCCCTCATCTAGCAGCTTCTGCCAGACGAGGTCTGGGTCTTCTATCCCGCCAAAGAGCACGAAGTTTGCATCAGATCGGTAGACCTTCAAACCGAGTTCTTTCAGTCCGTCGACGATGCGGTCGCGCTGGTACTTGATATCGGCTACCGTCGCCAGCATCTCGGTCGAGTGAGCGAGTGCTCCCTCGGCCGCAGCCTGGGTTAGCGCACTGAGGTGATAAGGCAAACGAACGAGACGCAGGGCGTCGACCACAGCGGAATCAGCGGCGAGATAGCCGAGACGCGCTCCAGCGAAGGCGAAGGCCTTTGACATTGTGCGAGAGATCATCAGCTTTGGTCGCCCTTCGAGCAGGTCGAGCGCTGATGCACCCAGCGAGTGAGCGAATTCGGCATACGCCTCGTCGACTATGAGAACTCCGTTGCCGTTGGCCTCTATCGCCGAATACGCCGCCTCGATGACAGAAAGGTCGACGGGGGTTCCGGTTGGGTTGTTTGGTGAGCAAATCAGAACTAGGTCTGGCTTGCGAGCCTTGATCGCCTCGGTTACCAGTTGCTTGCTCAGCTCGAAGTCTTCTTCACGGGGTACTGCAATCCACTCGGTTCCGGTGCCCTGAGCAATTAGCGGGTACATGGAGTAGGTCGGAACAAAGCTCAGCGCGGTTCGACCTGGACCACCAAAGGCTTGGAAGATTTGCTGCAGCACCTCGTTTGAGCCGTTGGCAGCCCAGATGTTCTCGGGTTGCAGATTACGACCGAGGTAGCCAGCGAGGGCTTGCCTCAGAGTTAAGAATTCGCGGTCTGGGTAGCGGTTGATGTTGAGAATCGCTCTTGAAAGACGCTCGATGATGTCGAGAGCGACCGGCTCGGGAATCCGATGGGTGTTCTCGTTGACGTTTAGAGATACCGGCACCGAAAGCTGCGGGGCACCGTAGGGCTTCTGGCCTACTAGGTCTGGCCGCAGCGGGAGGTCTTCGAGATTTGCCACCAGTTAAGGTTAGTGCCAGCTGTGGCGGCTCGAATCGGCGACCTAACGCTGAGGCAGAGCCAGTTGCTGGCCTGGGTAGATCTCGGCGGTCTCGAGCGCGTTCAATGATGCGAGATCCTGAATCCAGTCACGTGCATCCTGATCGGGTGCGTAGGTGTCAGCGAGAGACCATAGAGTATCGCCGGCCGAAACCGTGACATAGGTGAATGAGCTTGCAGAACCAGGAGTGTTCGACGCAATCGCTGACTGGCCAAAAGTGAAGGCCCAGGTGGCCGCTGCCAGAACTACCAGCGCGATGATGCGTCGTGCCATGAATCGGGCAGGGCTGGCGGCGATACGCGCCTGTACCTGGCGTCGCTCGAGGTGACCAGGGCGAACGATGCGTGAACCGTTGTTTGAAGTGAACTGGGTCATTTCGTGGTTTCCTTCTGCTGACTTGTTCGAACATTTGTTCGATTTAGAACAAGATTACGAAAGTTGATATGGGTGTTGTCAATACTTTTTTCAAACTTTTCGAAAATTTGTTGTGATTTCTTTTGAAATCCGAATAAACTTTCGATAGAAGCAGTAAATCGGTAGGGTCTGACATTGATCGGATTCACCCGGTTTACCCGCCCAACCGAAAGGGTCGAGATGGCCAGCAAGAGAAACAGCAACTCCCTTAGTGAGGTGCGCGAACGCATCCTGCAGTTCATCATCAGCTACCGAAACGAACGCGGTTACTCGCCTTCGATGCGCGAGATCGGCGATGCTGTCGACTTGAGCGCAGCCTCGAGCGTCAAATACCAGCTCTCCGAACTCGAGAAGGCTGGCTACATCGCTCTCGACGGCCTTGCTCGCGGCATCCGCATCCTGATCGAACCCGAACACCTGGTCGAACAAACTCGCTCATTCGACAACGCGCCTTACTCTGACGCGGCGATGGTTCCGCTTGTGGGTCGCATCGCGGCCGGTGTGCCGATCACCGCCGAACAGAACCAAGAGAAAATCGTTCCGCTTCCGCGCGAGTACGTCGGCAAGGGCGACCTATTCATGCTCGAGGTTCACGGTGACTCGATGATCGACGCAGCGATTTGCGACGGCGATTTCGTTGTCGTGCGCAGCCAGAAGACTGCCGAGAACGGTGACATCGTGGCCGCACTGCTCGACGGTGAAGCTACGGTGAAGGTCTTCAAGCAGGTTGACGGTCATGTCTGGCTGATTCCGCGCAATTCGAGCATGGATCCGATTCCAGGCGACAACTGCGAGATTCAGGGTAAAGTCGTCACCGTTCTGCGCAAGCTCTAGCGGACCCTAAACGGCTCCAATTCGGTGGCCATTATCGGGTTCACCAGCGCCGTCAACTTGGTTCCGTCTTCGACGTATTCCAGATCCAGAATTTGCGCGTTCAGGTGCAGCCTAGAGACCAGGTCTCCTCTGCTGTAAGGCACAACCGCAGTGATCCGAATGTCTGGTTCGGGCAACCTGACCGCAATTGCAGCGATTAGCTCATCAATTCCCTCGCCCGTTCTCGAGGACACCAGAATCGAACCCGGCTCCATTCCCCTTAGCGCCATCCGGGTAACGTCATCCGCTAAGTCGGCCTTATTGAAAACAATCAATTCTGGGATGCCGCTGGCGCCGACCTCGGCAATCACCTGGCGAACTGTAGCGATTTGACCCGCTGGGTCAGGGTGTGAGGCATCGACCACGTGAACTACCAAATCGCTCGACTCGATTTCCTCGAGCGAAGACCTGAAGGCCTCAACCAATTGGTGCGGCAAGTTGCGCACGAAACCCACGGTGTCGGCGAGCGTGTATGCGCGGCCGTCGGGAGTGACCGCCTTGCGAACCGTGGGGTCAAGTGTCGCGAACAAGGCATTCTGAACCAGAACGCCCGCTTGTGTGATGCGGTTCAACAAAGATGACTTACCGGCGTTGGTGTAGCCGGCGATGGCTACCGCTGGCACCGCGTTTCGAGTGCGGTTGGCACGCTTGGTTTCGCGTGCGGGCTTCATGGCAGCAATCTGCTTGCGCAGCTTGGCCATTCTTGTGTTGATTCGGCGGCGATCTAGTTCGATCTTTGTTTCACCTGGGCCTCGTGAGCCCATACCGACACCTCCGGCGGCCTGTCCACCCGCCTGCCGCGACATCGATTCACCCCAACCTCGAAGTCGAGGAAGCAAGTACTCGAGCTGCGCCAGCTCGACCTGAGCCTTACCCTCGCGGCTCTTGGCATGCTGGGCAAAGATGTCGAGAATCACCGCGGTCCGATCGATGACCTTGGCATTGACCACATCCTCGAGAGCGCGCCTCTGGCTTGGTGCCAGTTCGGTGTCGGCGATGACGGTGTCCGCTCCAACGGCCGCGACCAGTGCCTTTAGCTCTTGGGCCTTGCCCTTTCCGAGATAGGTTGCGGCATCAGGGTGAGCGCGCTTCTGCAGCAAGCCGTCAAGCACCTCTGCTCCGGCGGTCTCGGCGAGCGCGGCCAATTCACGGAGCGAGTTTTCGGCCTCCTGCAACGACTGCTGGCCGTAAAGCCCAATCAACACAACTTTTTCGAGCCGCAGCTGTCGATACTCGACATCACTGATGTCTTCACGCTCGGTCGACAGGCCGGCGACGCGGCGAAGGGCCGAACGTTCTTCGAGGTCTAGTTGCTGCCCGTCGTATTCCGAGTGGCCGTGTGTACTGTCGTCGCCGAGGGCTGCTGCTCTGGCGTCACGATCCAGGATGCGGTTCACCGCCGCGCGCGCCTTGCTCAGGTCTGGTGCCGCGTACTCATCCTCGACAATCCACTCGCTTGACGCGGCGGGCTGCTCGCTCTCGGGTTTCTTCGGCACGAGAACAACCATACTTCGCCCGATGTAATAAGGTTGCCGATATGTCTGCCGAGCACTACTTCACGAGCCAGCCGAGTGCCGAGTTCAAGCCCAAGGAATTGCGGGTTATGCTGGCCGGCCGCGAGGTGACCGTGCAGACCAGCGGCGGGGTTTTTAGCCCAGATCACGTCGACACCGGCACCAAGGTGCTGCTGCGCCACCTGAACCTCGCACCGAATTTCGGCAACCTGTTGGATGTTGGATGCGGTTGGGGTCCGATTGCGTTGAGCCTCGCGATTGCGTATCCCGAGACCACGGTTTGGGCAGTCGATGTCAATGAGCGCTCGCTGGAACTAACTCGGGCAAATGCCCAGCGGCTTGGTCTCAACAACATCAAGGTTTGCCACGTTGACGACGTGCCAGCAGATGTTGGCTTCGAGAGCATCTGGTCGAATCCGCCAATTCGAGTCGGCAAGGATGCGTTGCACGGAATCCTCGAACACTGGCTGCCGAGATTGCTGCCGAACGGCGAAGCGTTCCTGGTAGTGCAGAAACAACTCGGGGCTGACTCGCTCCAGGCCTGGCTGGCCAACCGCTTCGAGGGATCACACGAGGTCGAGCGAATCGACACCGACAAGGGTTTTCGAGTCATTCGCGTCGAGGCAATTGGCGCTTAGCGCCTGCTGAACCTAATTTAGCTGATCGAGATCAAGCACACCGTCGAAGACCAGCTCGGCGGCTCCAGAGAGCCCAACGTGCTCGCCCTCTTCGGTCGCGAACATTCGCACGCCTAGGGTTCCACCTGGCACGGTAACCGACCAGTGATTCGGAGCTCCCTGCCCAGCCCAGTAGCGAGTGGCCAGAGCAGCCGCAACGATTCCTGTGCCGCAACTGAGGGTTTCGCCCGACCCGCGCTCGTGCACGCGCATCCTGATGCTGCCGACTCCGGCCTGAACCAGAGGATCGGACGGCACCACGAATTCGACGTTGGCGCCGGCTTCGGGCTGTGGTTCAAGTTTCGGCGCTCGCTGCAGATTCAGCTCGTCGAGTTCGCTCTGCTCGGCGAGGGCCACGACCACGTGCGGGTTGCCCACGTTGATCGCGAGCCCAGGTCGCGCAACCGATAGGCCCTCGGCCTGAACCATAACCTCTTGCTGTTCGAGTTTCCAACGCCCCATGTCGACCGCGAATCCCGCGAGGTTGCGTTGAATGTCTTTGACTCCGGCGCGAGTGCCGATGCAGAGAGTCTCGCCGTCGGCAAGCTTGACGAGCCCCTTCTCGGTGAGGAACCGCGCGAAGACTCGCGTGCCGTTACCGCACATCTCGGCGACTGAACCGTCTGAGTTGTAGTAGTCCATGAACCACTCGGCGGCCGGCTCATCCTTCAGGATTGCCTGCCCCTCGCTAAGTGCGCTCGATCGAATCACGCGAATCACACCATCAGCGCCAATGCCGAAGTGGCGATCACAGATTCGGGCAATCTGGCTAGCGCTCAGCGGCTGGCTGCCGTGCTCGTCAAGGTACAGCACGAAATCGTTGCCAGTGCCGTGCCCCTTGGTGAAATTCAGTAGCGCCATGGTTCAAGCCTATTTGTTCTGCTCATCTAGCCAGTCGAGAGTCAGCTCGGTGGCTGCCGATAAGTAGTTCTCGTCGCGGTAATCCAGCCAATGGATGCGCTCATCGCGCCTGAACCAGCTCATCTGGCGCCGGGCATAGCGTTGGGTCAGCATGGTGGTCTCGTTCTGGGCCTCTTGCTCGCTGAGCCGGCCGTCGAGCTGCCCGAGCGCCTGAGAGTAGCCAATCGCGCGCGAAGCAGTCTTTCCCTCGCGGAGTCCAGCCCCGATGAGCGAATGGGCCTCATCGACCAAGCCCAGCCGCCACATCTTGGCTACTCGCTGAGCCAGCCGCTCGGTGAGGTGAGAGCGCTCTGAGTTCAGACCAATCTCGAGCACCGGTTGCCAGCTCTCGGGTTGGTCTGGCAGGGCTGCCGCGAACGGTTGCCCGGTCGAGATAACAATCTCTAAAGCGCGCACCACGCGGCGGCCGTTGGCTGGATCGATCCTGGCGGCCGCTTGCGCATCCAACTGCTCGAGGCGTTGGTGGAGTCTTCGCGAACCCAGAGTTTCGAGATCCGCTTCTAACTCGGCGCGAAGGTCTTCATCGCGCCCCGGAAAATCGAAGGTGTTCAAGACCGCTGCTACGTAGAGCATCGAACCACCGACCAGAATTGGCACCGCTCCCCTGGCCTGAATTGACTCGATTACCGGACGGGCATTCTTTTGATACTCGGCCGCGGTGGATTCCTCGCGCGGAGACAGAACATCGAGCATGTGATGCTCGACACCTCGCCGCTCCTCAACAGACAGCTTGGCGGTGCCGATGTTCATGCCGCGATACAACTGCATCGAGTCGGCATTGACGATTTCGGCCCTACCCCCGCGCTGCGCGATCTGTTCGGCCAGGTGCAGAGCAAGGTCGGATTTTCCGGTGCCGGTCGGGCCGACCAGGGCAACCAGTTTGGGTAGCACTAGTGACCCGCTGGACGCAGCCCCGGCAGGCCAAGGTTGACGGTAGCGCCCTCGCCTGAGTCGCCGGATTGCACTCCGGTGCCGCAGGATGCAGCCTCGGCGGCATCCCAGGCATCACCAGCGGCAGTGCGTCGCAGCTCGAACACCGCATCGGCGTCTTGGTCGGCCAACAGGTGGTACGGAGCCGCGTCAGTGACCTTGACGGTGACCATGTCACCAGGACGCGGCACCTCTGCATCGGCCGGCACTTCAAAGTGCACGAGGCGGTTGTCGCGAGCGCGTCCTGACATGCGAGCCGTCTTTTGGTCTTTGCGGCCCTCGTTGGCAACCAACACCTCTACGGTTGTGCCAATCTGAGCCTGATTCTCTTGCCAAGCAATCTCGTTGACGAGCTTGAGCAGTCGCTCGTAGCGCTCCTGGACGACCTCTTTGGGCAGCTGGTCTGGCAACTCGGCTGCCGGTGTGCCTGGGCGCTTCGAATACTGAAAGGTGTAGCAAGCGGCAAATCTCGAGTCTCGAACCGCCTGCATGGTCTGTTCGAAGTCCTCTTCGGTTTCTCCTGGGAATCCAACGATTAGATCGGTGGTGATTGCGGCGTTCGGAATCTGCTTGCGAACTCGCTCCAGAATGCCTAGGTACTTTTCCATTCGGTAAGAACGGCGCATCTCTTTGAGGATGCGGTCACTGCCAGACTGCAGCGGCATGTGCAGGGTTGGCATGACGTTCGGAGTTTCTGCCATTGCATCGATTACGTCGTCGGTGAATGCTGCAGGATGCGGACTCGTGAACCGAACACGCTCGAGACCCTCGATCTGGCCGCAAGCGCGCAAGAGCTTCGCGAACGCACCCTTGTCACCGAACTCAACGCCGTACGTGTTGACGTTCTGGCCGAGCAAAGTAATCTCAACCACGCCTTGCTGAACCAGAGCCTGAATCTCGGCGAGGATCTCGCCGGGACGACGGTCTTTCTCTTTGCCTCGAAGCGATGGAACGATGCAGAAAGTGCAGGTGTTGTTGCAACCAACCGAGATCGATACCCACGCCGCGTAGGTTGATTCACGTTTGGCAGGCAGATGACTAGGGAAGGTTTGCAGCGACTCGAGAATCTCGACCTGGGCCTCTTCGTTGTG
>CAYTNT010000031.1:0-14964 GCA_964439235.1 uncultured Rhodoluna sp.
GCACGAGGTCGCACACGCACTCAGCGGCAAACGCGAGGGGCACTCGAAGAAGTGGTTGGCGACCGCCAAGTCAATCGGCTATCGCGGTGAGCGTTTCTCGGGCGACGAGATTGCACGTGAGCAAGCCAGCTGGGTGGGTTACTGCCCAGCGGGACACGAGTACTTCAGGTATCGAAAGCCAAAGGGTGTTTCGAGCTGCGGCATCTGTTCGCGAGCCTTCGATAACCGCAACCTAATTCGTTGGCAGCAGCGCCAGGATTAGCAGAATCGAAACTACGAAACCGGCAAAGAAGTTGAGCCAGATGAACCTGCGCCAACCGCGGTTCGCGGATTCGCAGTCGGCATCCTTCAGATTCAAAAACGGCGCGACGATCACGAGATAGGGCAGCGCTGCAATGCCGGCGATTGCCGACGGCCAGCCAGTCGAAAGCATAATCAAGCCTGCGGCCAGATAACTGGCGAAAGCGAAACGAGCGGTCGTCGCTGCACCAAAGACCGTGGCGATGGAACCGATTCCACCTTCGCGGTCTGCCCTGACATCCTGCACCGCGCCGAATGCGTGCGAGGCGACTCCCCAAAGGGTGAAGGCGGCCACGAAAGCCAGGAAGGTCGGGTTACCAAGGTCGAGTCCGGCCGCCGATGCGCCGACAATCATCGGGCCTACGAAGTGGCTTGCCGAAGTGAGCGAATCAAGCACCGGCTTTTCTTTGAATCGAAGTCCTTTGGCCGAGTATGCAATCACGGTGAACAAAAACAGCGCCAGCCAAAGATTGGTGCCTAGGTCTTCGGTGAGGGCGAAGTAGACCACGAACGGAACTACCGAAAGGGCGGATGCCCACAGCGTCGGCGCGTGCCACTTTGGGTCGAGCAGCGCGCCTTCGATGCCACCCTTGCGCGGATTATTGAGATCGCTCTCGTAGTCAAAAACGTCGTTCACGCCGTACATCAGCAAGTTGTAAGGAATCAAAAAGAACAGCGTGCCGAGCACCAGAGTCAGGTCAAGTTCGCGGGTTACGAAGAAGTAGGCCATCCCGAACGGGTACGCCGTGTTGATCCAAGACACCGGACGTGACGACCAGAACAGGCGGCCCAGCAGTTGCCGAGCGTATCCGTGCTGCTTGCTCATCCTTAGCCAACTTTCTGGTTCTTGCGACTAAGTCTGCCAAACAAGACCCAGAGACATGGCAACAAAATGGTTGCTGAAATTGCGTAGGCGAAGTCTTCGATCGGGGCGGCACCGATGCGAATTCCGACCAGGAACGACTCGTTGTAATCGACGATGCCGCTCGACACGATGAGGTGATTGAACACGGCCGTCGCAAGCAGCATAGGCAGTTGGGCGAGGCCCACGGTCAGCCAGAAAGTCCTCAGCTTGAAGCCAACCAGCACAGCGACCGGAACGCAGATGGCCACCGTGAACAGCAGGTTCATCAGCAGGTAACTCATCTCGCCCTCCGCTTCTCAATCAGCAGCAGAGTGCGTTGTGCGGCGATGAACGATTGCAGCGCCGAATAGCACAGCAGGGCCAGAAAGAAGATCTCTTCGAGCGGCAGCTCGGGGCCAAGGTAGATGCCCGACAAGACCGCCGGATTACCAACGAAAAAGATTCCGGCGACGATGCCCGCGATGTCCCAAATCAAGAACACGAGGATGCCCGTGAGCATGGTCAGCGTTGCTCGCAGCGGAGCCACCCAAAACGCGAGTTTGAACTTGTAGTCGAACAGGGTCATGCCCACCAGCGAAAAGGTGAGCAGCCCTAGATAGACAAGGTTCAAGCCAGTCCCTTCCAAGCCGAGTCAGCCAGTGGCTTGATTTCACCCTTGGTTGGCCCGGTCGAGCGGTCGTCAATCAGGTTCTTGTAAACCAGTTCGGCACCAATCAGGCACATCGGCAGGCCGATGCCCGGAATCGTGTGGTGTCCCGCGTAGAACAGGTTCTTGACCTTCTTGCTGCGGTTCATGGGCCTGAAGAACGCGCTTTGGCGAAGGGTGTGGGCCATGCCCAACGCGGTGCCCGACCATGCGTTTAGCTCATCTACAAAGTTGCCTGGACCCATGGTTCTGCGAACCACGATTCGGTCGGCCAGATCTGGAATTTCGCACCAGTCTGCAATCTGCTGAATCACTCGGTCGGCTGCAGCCTCGAAAGCCGGATCGCCCGCGCGGTCGATGCCACCCTTGCCTAGTCTCGGGTCAGCCGCACACGGCACCAACACAAAGATGTTCTCGTAACCGTCTGGGGCGGTCGACGGGTCGGTCTTCGAGATCATGCTGATGTAGAGGGATGCCGGATCTGCGAACTTTGGCATCGACTTGTCGCCCGGCTTTCTGAAGACCTCGGCGAAATTCTTGTTCCAGTCATCTGCGTACAGCAGGGTGTGGTGATCGAGCTGCGGAATCTTTCCGCGAACACCGAGGTAGAGCAGGATTGCCGATGGGCCAGGGGTCTTGTTCTTCCACCACTTCTCGGGCAGGCTCTGGTGCTTCGGCTCGAGCAACTTGGTCTCGATGTGGTGCAGGTCTGCGTTTCCGATTACGACATCGGCCTCGAAGAAGGCCTCGCCGACATAGACGCCGTTCGCCTTGCCGTCATCCCCAACAGAGATTTTGCTGACTGGCGAGTTGGTGCGGATGTCCACTCCGTGACGCTTGGCGATGCGCTCCACAGCTTCGATGATCGTGTAGAAGCCGCCCATCGGATAGAAGACTCCGACGTTCATGTCGACGTGAGTCATCAGGTGGTACATGCTCGGGGTGTCATAAGGCGAAGCGCCAAGGAACACGGCCGGAAAGTTCAGGATTTTGCGCAGGCGCTTGTCGGTGACGTGCTTGCCAGCGAACGAGTCGAGCGAGGTCAGCAGGTGCTTGATGAATCGAGCCGCACGAGCCAAAACCTCTGGGTGAAAGAACGAGCGAGCGTCTCTGAAGTTGGTGTACAAGAAGTGCTTCACCGACAGACGGTATGCGTCTTCGGCGCTGTCGAGGTATGCCTGCAAGCGCTCGCCGGCACCTGGCTCGATCTCGTCAAAGAGACGCTTGTTGTCTTCGAGGCTCTCGCGAATCAATAGCTTGTCGCCGAAGCCCTCGTTGCGGGTCTGATACGCCGGGTCGAGGCGAACCAGGTTGAGCTCGGCGTCGGCAGACGTTCCCATGAGCTTGAACCACTGGTCGAAGGCATCCGGCATCAGATACCAAGACGGGCCCATGTCGAACTTGAAGCCGTCTTTCTCCCAGATGTAGGCGCGACCTCCCACCTTCTCGCGTGCCTCGAGAACAGTGACCTTCATACCTGCCTTGGCTAGCAGAGCAGCGGTTGAAAGACCACCGATTCCACCACCGATTACGACTGCGGTTTTCATCGCGGAGTGACCCCTATCCATGCCTTGACGGCGATCCATAGCTTTTGCGGATTTGGCACTCGAATTCGGGTGACCGTGAGTTCTGCCGCGGCCGTCTTGTTCAGCCTCGTGTTGAGAGCTTCGAAGAGTAGCTGGGCGGCGACAACTGCCTTGCGGGCATCCTTTGGCAGCAGGCGAAGGCCCTTTGCCGAGGTGTCCAATTCCTGTTGAATATCAACCACGATTCGACGTTTTGATTCCTCATCGAAATTCGAGACGGATACGCCCGGAAAATAGCTGCGCCCCAGCGCCTTGAAGTCGGCCGCCAGATCGCGCAAGAAATTGACCTTCTGAAATGCCGAGCCGAGAGCACGGGCGCTAGCAATCATCTGGCGATGCTGGTCGTCGGTGTAGCTCTGGCCGAGCACAAAGGCCTTGAGGCACATCAGGCCAACGACCTCAGCCGAACCGTAAACGTAATCCTTGAAACTCTGCTCGTCGTGTTCGTGCTGGGTCAAGTCCATGCGCATGGATGCGAAGAACGGCTGAACGAGTTCTTTGCCAAAACCGACGCGGTTCGCGGTGTGCGCAAAGGCGTGCACCACCAGGTTGGTTGAAAAGCCGCTGCGCATGGCGAGGTAGGTCTCTGCCTCGAGCTGATCGAGCAGCTTGCCCGGGTCAATCTGGCCGTTGCCGGCACCCGTTGCCGATTGCAGTCGGGCCTCTTCGGCAGAACCGTCAACGATTTCGTCGGCGACTCGAACCAGGGCATAGATGTTGTAAACATCCTGTTGGATGCGCTTGCCGAGCAACCGCGATGCGAGCCCGAAGGATGTGCTGTACGCGGCGATGACCTCGCGCGATGACCGCTCGGCGGCGTGGGTGTAAAGCGCCAAGCCGGTCGGGGTCTTGGTGGTGTCACCTGTTCTGCTGCTCTGCACGCATCCAGCCTAGAGCCATAAATGTCCGAGCCTCACTGCATAATGGTCGTCCGCGAATGGAACGGTAGGCGATCGCGGTCAAGAAACGAAGTGGGGGAACATGTCGAATCCATTCCAGCGCCTTGTGGAGCGTGTAGCCAAGTGGTTCGGCTTCGGCGAGAACGAGTCAGATAGTTCAGATAGCGATAGCAAAGATTTGCTCGACATCATTTCGTTCGGCTTGGTGGGTATCACGGTTGGAGTGACCGTCAGCACCGTGATCTCCGTCTGGACTGCCACAGGGCGCATGAGCTACGAGACTTTTATGATTCTTCTCGAAGCGTCGGCTGTCGAGTCATGCGTCTTGGTCCTCGCTGCAATCCTGATAAAAATCTGGGCGTTGAACATCCGCGATACCTCGCAGGACTAGCCGCTGTGTAAACTTGTGCAATGGCACACGACATCAAGCCCCGCAGTCGCGACGTAACCGATGGAATCGAAAAAGCTGCTTCACGAGGAATGCTTCGTGCCGTCGGCATGGGTGACGAGGACTGGGACAAGCCGCAAATCGGCATCGCCAGTTCTTGGAACGAAATCACCCCCTGTAACCTCTCACTCGACCGCCTAGCCGACGCCGCCAAGAACGGTGTGCACGCGGGCGGAGGCTATCCCCTCGAATTCGGAACCATTTCGGTGTCTGACGGCATCTCTATGGGCCACGAAGGCATGCACTTCTCGCTGGTGTCGCGCGAGGTAATCGCCGACTCGGTCGAGACCGTGATGCAGGCCGAGCGCCTCGACGGTTCGGTTCTTCTAGCAGGATGCGACAAGTCGCTACCGGGCATGCTCATGGCTGCCGCTCGTCTCGATCTCGCATCGGTGTTCCTCTACGCAGGTTCGATTGCCCCAGGTTGGGTTCGCCTCGAGGACGGCACCGAGAAGCAGGTCACCATCATCGACGCCTTTGAGGCAGTTGGTGCTTGCAAGACCGGCAAGATGTCGATGGAAGACCTGACCCGCATCGAAAAGGCGATCTGCCCGGGTGAAGGTGCCTGTGGTGGCATGTACACCGCAAACACCATGGCCTCAATCGGTGAGGCGATTGGCATGAGCTTGCCTGGATCGGCATCCCCACCCAGCGCCGACCGTCGTCGTGACAACTGGGCGCACCGCTCGGGCGAGGCAGTCGTAAACCTGCTGCGTCTCGGCATCACCGCCCGCGACATCATGACCAAGAACGCTTTCGAGAACGCAATTGCCGTGCTGATGGCATTCGGTGGTTCGACCAACGCAGTGCTTCACCTGCTGGCCATCGCTCGCGAGGCAAACGTTGACCTCACCCTGGATGACTTTAACCGCGTCGCAGACCGCATCCCGCACCTTGGCGACCTCAAGCCATTCGGTCAGTACGTCATGAACGACGTTGACCGCGTCGGTGGTGTTCCTGTGGTTATGAAGGCTCTGCTCGATGCTGGACTGATTCACGGCGACGAGATCACCGTCACCGGAAAGACTGTTGCCGAGAACTTGGCTTCAATCAACCCACCTGACCCAGACGGCAAGATTATTCGCTCGATGTCGAACCCGATCCACAAGACCGGTGGCCTCTCGATTCTCAAGGGCAGCCTTGCTCCAGAGGGTGCAGTCGTAAAGACCGCGGGCTTCGACCTAACCGAGTTCACCGGCCCAGCACGCGTTTTCGAGCGCGAGCGCGAGGCGATGGATGCGCTTGGCGCAGGTGGCATCAAGGCCGGCGATGTCGTGGTTATTCGCTACGAAGGCCCTAAGGGTGGCCCGGGCATGCGCGAAATGCTTGCCATCACCGCGGCAATCAAGGGTGCCGGACTCGGCAAAGATGTTCTACTATTGACGGACGGACGATTCTCAGGCGGCACAACCGGCCTTTGCATCGGCCACGTTGCACCAGAGGCCACCGACGGTGGACCAATTGCTCTGGTTCGCGATGGCGACTTGATACGAGTCAACATCGCAGCTCGTTCGCTCGAACTACTCGTTGAGCCCGAAGAGCTGGCTGCCCGCAAGCTGGATTGGCAGCCCCTTCCACCGCGCTATACCCGAGGCGTTCTCGCGAAGTATTCAAAGTTGGTTCACTCTGCAGCAGAGGGTGCATACTGCGGATAGTTCGCAAAATCCTTTTTGCTAACGAGAAAGTAGTCCTATGTCTGAAGTGCTGACTGGCGCGCAGGCGATTATCCGAAGCCTTGAGCTTCTCGGCGTGACCGATGTTTTCGGCCTGCCGGGTGGAGCAATCCTGCCGACCTACGACCCGCTAATGGACTCGAAGAAGATCCGCCACATCCTGGTTCGTCACGAACAGGGTGCGGGCCACGCCGCTGAGGGATACGCCTCGGCGAGTGGCAAGCTCGGCGTGTGCATCGCAACTTCGGGCCCTGGAGCAACCAACCTGGTGACCGCAATTGCCGACGCCCACATGGACTCGGTTCCGTTGCTGGCAATCACCGGTCAGGTCGGTTCGCACCTCATCGGAACCGACGCGTTCCAAGAGGCCGACATCGTGGGCATCACCATGCCAATCACCAAGCACTCGTTCCTGGTGACTCGCGCTCAAGACATCCCTGAAGTGATCGCGTCTGCAGTTCTGATCGCAACCACCGGTCGCCCTGGCCCAGTTCTGGTCGATGTCACCAAGGATGCGCAGAACGCAAAGGCCGAGTTCATTTGGCCGCCGAAGGTTGATCTGCCGGGCTACAAGCCGGTGACCAAGCCGCACGGCAAGCAGATTCAGGCCGCAGCCGCTCTGATTGCAGAGTCCAAGCGTCCCGTTCTCTACGTCGGTGGCGGTGTGATTCGTGCCGGTGCGCACAAAGAACTGTTGAAGCTGGCTGAGCTGACCGGGGCTCCGGTGGTCACCACTCTGATGGCTCGCGGTGCATTCCCTGACTCTCACAAGCAGAACCTCGGAATGCCGGGAATGCACGGCACCGTGCCGGCCGTTACCTCCCTGCAGAAGAGCGACCTGCTGATCACCCTCGGCGCACGTTTCGATGACCGCGTTACCGGCGACGTCAAGTCGTTTGCGGTTGGCGCGAAGGTCATCCACGTGGATATCGACCCGGCCGAAATCGGCAAGATTCGATTCGCGGATGTGCCAATCGTGGGTGATGCGAAAGAGGTCATCAACGAGCTCAACGCCGAACTTCAGAAGCAGCCGAAAGCTGACATTAAGGAGTGGTGGAGCTTCATCGACGGCCTGAGCGCCAAGTACCCGCTGGGCTACACCCCAGCTGGCGACGGCAAGCTTTCGCCGCAGCACGTGATTCAGCGCATCGGCGAGATCAGCGGCCCAGAAGCCGTTTACGCGGCTGGCGTTGGTCAGCACCAGATGTGGTCTGCGCAGTTCATCAAGTACGAGCGACCAAACTCGTGGCTCAACTCGGGTGGCGCAGGAACCATGGGGTATGCGGTTCCCGCAGCCATGGGTGCCAAGGTCGCCGAACCAGAGCGTTTGGTTTGGGCAATTGACGGCGACGGCTGCTTCCAGATGACGAACCAGGAGCTTGCGACCTGCGCGATTAACGGCATCCCAATCAAGGTCGCCGTCATCAACAACTCGTCGCTCGGCATGGTTCGTCAGTGGCAGACTCTGTTCTACAACGAGCGCTACTCGAATACCGACCTGCACACCGGCACCGACGCTCTCATGATTCCTGACTTCGTGAAGCTCGCAGAGGCCTATGGCTGCCTGGGCATCCGCGTTGAAAAGGAAGAAGAGATCGACGCCGCCATCAAGCTGGCAATCGAAACCAATGACCGACCTGTTGTGATCGACTTCATCGTCAGCCGTGACGCCATGGTTTGGCCGATGGTTGCCGCTGGTGTTTCGAACGACGACGTGCGCTACGCGCGCGACGCCGCACCGGTCTGGGATGGCGAGGAGTAAAAATGTCGAAGCACGTTCTTTCGCTACTGGTTGAAGACAAGCCAGGTCTGCTAACTCGCGTTGCCGGGCTGTTTGCTCGCCGCGGATACAACATCGAATCGCTCGCCGTGGGTGTGAGCGAGATCGAGGGTCTGTCGCGAATCACCGTTGTTGTTTCTGTCGACGGTCAGCCGCTTGAGCAGGTAACCAAGCAGCTCAACAAGCTGATCAACGTAATCAAGATCGTCGAACTCGAGCCAGATCAGGCGGTTCAGCGCGACCACATGCTGATCAAGGTAAAGACCGAGCCGGCTACTCGCTCGCAGGTGCTCGAAGCGGTAACCTTGTTCCGTGCTCGCGTGATCGATGTGGTCAGCGACGCAGTCATCATCGAGGTCACTGGCGACACCGCGAAATGTGCGGCCCTAATCAAGGTTCTAGAGCCATTCGGAATCAAGGAGCTAGTGCAGTCTGGCTCGTTGGCCATGGGTCGCGGCTCGAAGTCGATCACCGAGAAGGTGCTCAAGTAACACCTGCCAACGGCGGCATGCTCATCCGATTTTTATCAAGGCAACAAAACTTCCAACAAATAAGGAGAAACAAAAGTGGCTGAAATCTTTTATGACAAGGATGCCGACCTCTCGATCATCCAGGGTCGCAAGGTAGCAGTTCTTGGCTACGGCTCGCAGGGTCACGCCCACTCGCTCAACCTGAAGGACTCGGGTGTTGACGTGGTCGTTGGCCTTCCAGAGGGCTCAAAGTCACGTCCAAAGGCAGAAGAGGCTGGCCTCAAGGTGCTCACCCCAGGTGAAGCTTCGGCATGGGCAGACGTCATCGTGGTGCTCGCACCGGACCCTCGTCAGCGCGACCTTTACACCAACGACATCGCTCCAAACCTCGAGCCAGGCAAGGCACTCGTCTTCGGCCACGGTTTCGCAATCCGCTTCGGCTACATCACCGCTCCAGAGGGCGTTGACGTATTCCTAGTTGCTCCAAAGGGCCCAGGTCACCTGGTTCGCCGCGAGTACGAGGGTGGCCGTGGTGTTCCAAACCTCATCGCCGTTCACCAGAACGCAACCGGCTCGGCATTCGAGCTCGGCCTTTCATACTCGAAGGCAATCGGTGGAACCCGTGCGGGCACCATCAAGACCACCTTCGCTGAAGAGACCGAGACCGACCTGTTCGGTGAGCAGGCAGTTCTCTGCGGTGGCGCATCGCAGCTGATCCAGTACGGTTTCGAGACCCTGACCGAGGCTGGCTACCAGCCTGAGGTTGCTTACTTCGAGGTTCTGCACGAGCTCAAGCTCATCGTCGACCTCATGTACGAGGGTGGCATCGCCAAGCAGCGTTGGTCGGTTTCAGACACCGCTGAGTACGGTGACTACATCTCGGGTCCACGCGTTATCGGCCCAGAGGTCAAGGAGCGCATGCGCGATGTCCTGACCGACATCCAGGACGGCACCTTCGCACGTCGTTTCGTTGCCGACCAGGATGCAGGTGCTCCAGAGTTCCTAGCCCTACGTGCCAAGGGTGAGGCTCACCCAATCGAGGCCGTGGGTCGCCAGCTGCGCAAGCTGTTCTCATGGATCAAGAGCTCGGACGACTACAGCGAGGGTTCAGCAGCTCGCTAATTGCGAGCCACCCTCGTCGCAAGACGTCAGAAACCCCGTCGCCCAACTCATCGAAGTTGATCGGCGGGGTTTTCTCTTTGCCTAGACTTGCCTGATGCACACCGTTTTCTATGCCGCCTGCAGCCTCGACGGATACCTCGCCGGCCCCAACGACGACATGTCCTGGGCCGAAAAGTATCTGACCTCGGGCGAGGACTTCGGCTATCTGCAGCTGGTGCAGCGGTCATCCGCCATTCTGATGGGCCGCAAGACTTTCGAGTTTGAGCAGGACGCGGCTCCCGACATGGATCGCATCCTGCCGACCTATGTTTACACCTCGCAGCCAATGCGCTTCGATGGCGTGAACCCGCGTCAGGTGCAGTTCGTGGGTGGGCCGATTGCCGGCGTGCTGCAGCAGATTGAGGCTGAGCATCCTGGCCAGCTATTCATCAGTGGTGGCGCCCAATTGGTGGATGCGCTGCTCGCCGAAAACCTGTTGCGCGAGGTGATCCTGTTTGTCTGTCCTGACGTTTTGGGTGCGGGCACGAGACTCTGGCTGGGCGGGGGAGCCGAGCGCCAATTCGAGCTGCTCGCATCCAAGGCCTATGGTTCGGGTCTTGTCGAGCTGCGATACCAGGTTCGCTAGATTACTGGTCGCAGGTGCAGAGCTGGTCTTCGCTGAAACCCGCCAGGGCCTCATCGATGTGGCCGCCGCAGCCGGTCCAGGTGACTTTGCCGCAGGTTGAGCAGTTGATTGGTGAGCACATGGTGCGTCCTTTCCCATCTGAAAACTTGACCCCTTTAGTATACCCCTAGGGGTATAGGTTCGCAAGCAAAACGACTGGTCTCGCCCCGGTTTAGGAGTGGGCTAAAGCTGCAACTCCAAAATCGGGTTGGCGCGAACTGAGCGAATGAAATCGTTTGTCGCCGATGCCCAATCCTCGGCGCTGACGAACTGAAGATTCACGACGCGGCCGAGTTGCCCTTCAACGGCGGCAACGGCCTTGGACGCGTTGATGCGATTCATGTTGCCGACCAGCAAGAGGTGTAGCTGCCTTGGGGTCGGCCCGGGTTTCTGCGCCAGGCGTTCGGCCCACTCGCCATAGATGAACGCGTGTTTGAGTCCGAACAGATTGCTGAGAGCGCGGGGCAGCAGAGCTGCGGGGCCGTACGAGTGCGCGACGATCTGAAAAATCGAGTCGAATAGCGGGTGCTCAGAATTGGCTCGAATCAGCCTGACTCTGCCGAAGGCACGGTCGGTGACATACTCTGCCTCAACCAGCCGATCGACCTCGCGCATCGCGGTTGGCAAGCTCGTGAAGGACTGCTCGGCCAGTTCGGTGATCGTGAAATCTGTGTCAGCCGCCATGAACAGGCGAGCCAGAATCAGGCCCTGAACGTCGCTGCGAATCAGCGGAGAGAGCAACCCCGGCTTTGGTTTCATAAAATGAAAGATAACTTGCATCTAATGAAATAATCAAGGGCGAATTTGGTGCGACAAACCAATACGGTTGAGCACATGACCAAACCAATCGTGCTCATTGCCGAAGAACTTTCACCAGCAACCGTTGCCGCCCTCGGCCCAGACTTCGAGGTCGTAAACGTCGACGGCACCGACCGTCCAGCCCTGCTCAAGGCCCTAGCCACCGCCGACGCAATCCTGGTTCGCTCGGCGACCCAGGTCGATGCCGAAGCAATTGCGGCTGCCCCGAAGCTCAAGGTTGTCGCTCGCGCCGGAGTCGGCCTCGACAATGTGGACATCAAGGCCGCCACTAACGCGGGCGTGATGGTGGTCAACGCCCCTACGTCAAACGTGATCTCGGCCGCCGAGCTCGCGATCGGGCAACTCTTCGCCCTCGCGCGACACATTCCTGACGCAAACGCATCCCTCAAGGCTGGCGAGTGGAAGCGCTCAAAGTTCACCGGAGTCGAGTTCTATGAGAAGACCGTGGGCATCGTCGGCCTCGGGCGCATCGGCACCCTGGTAGCCCAGCGTTTGGCCGGCTTCGGTGTCAACCTGATCGGTTACGACCCATACGTTACCCCTGCTCGTGCCGAGCAGATTGGCGTTACCTTGGCAACTCTGGACGAGGTCATGGCCAAGTCGGACTTCATCACGATTCACATTCCTAAGACCCCAGAGACCACCGGCCTTATCGGTGCCGAGCAGTTCAAGCTCGCCAAGCCAAACTTGCGCATCGTCAACTGCTCACGCGGTGGAATCATCGATGAGCCAGCCCTGTACGAAGCCCTAAAGTCGGGTCAGATTGCCGGCGCGGGTCTCGACGTGTTCGTTCAAGAGCCACCGAAGGACAACCCGCTGCTGACCCTGCCAAACATCGTGGTCACCCCGCACCTCGGCGCATCCACCGATGAGGCCCAAGAGAAGGCTGGAATCTCGGTGGCAAAGTCGGTGCGTCTGGCTCTTGCCGGCGACCTGGTTCCGGATGCGGTGAACGTAGCCGGTGGAAACATCGACTCCTCGGTCAAGCCAGGCATCGCGCTCATGGAAAACATGGGCCAGATGCTGTTCGGCCTATCGGGCGGCAACGTTGTTGCCATCGATGTAGAGGTGCGTGGTGAGATCGCGGCCCACGATGTCTCGGTGCTCAAGCTCGCCGGACTGAAGGGCTTCTTCCAAAACGCTGTGACCGAGCAGGTGTCTTACGTAAACGCTCCGCTTATGGCCGAGCAGCGCGGCATCGACGTTAAGCTCACCGTCAACTCGCTCAGCGAGGAATACCGCAACGTCACCAGCATCAAGGCCACCATGGCCGACGGCTCGACCGCTTCGGTATCGGGCACCGTGATCGGTCCGAAGCTGCTGCAGAAGATCGTGAACATCAACGGATACGACGTCGACCTCGCGGTTGCCGAACACTTTGTGACCATGCTCTACACCGACCGTCCGGGCATCGTTGCGGTCTATGGCAAGGCGTTTGCCGAGGCCGGCATCAACATCGCCGCGATGCAAATCGCCCGCGAACAAAAGGGCGGCAAGGCGCTTTCGGTCATTACCGTCGATTCACCGGTGGATGCGTCAGTGCTCGAGCAGGTTCGCGTAGCTATCGAAGCTGACAGCATGAAGGCAATCGACATAAACCTTTAGAGTTTCGGGCTCTTTGGGCTTCTGGAGCAGTCCTGGAAGTTAGCCCTTGGCTCGAGCTAGGGCATCCTTACCGGATTTCCAGGTGGCATAGCCGCCATCCAGGTTCCGAACCGATTTGCCGGCAGATCGCAAAATCTGTGTGGCAATGTGGCCGCGCTGGCCAACCGCGCAGTGCACGACAACATCGCCATCGAGTTGGCCAAGGTGATCTCTGAGTTCGTCCACCGGAATTAGACGCGAGCCAGGAATCGCCCCTGTCTGTTGCTCTCGTTCGGTGCGAACGTCAATCAACTGAGCTCCTGCGGCCAAAGTCGAGTCAAGTTGATGCCATTGCACCGTTGGGGTGACAGCATTCAAGACGTTGTTTCCGACGTAGCCCAAATGATTGATTGGGTCTTTGGCTGACCCAAACTGAGGGGCGTAGGAGAGCTCTAGATCCATCAGGTCGTCAACAGTCAAACCCGCGCGAATTGCTGTTGCGAGAACGTCGATTCGCTTATCGACACCATCCTCACCGACTCCCTGAGCACCGAGCAGACGACCGGTCTTAGGGTCGAACAGAACCTTTAAGGAAACCCGCTTCGAACCAGGGTAGTAACCCGCGTGGCTGCCGGGATGAACGTGAATTGCTTGCGCCTCAATGCCCGCTTTGCGTGCCGAGTTTTCGGTTAGCCCCGTCACAGCCGCCACCATACCGAAAGCTCCAATGATCGCTGTGCCCAGGGCCGGGTGGGACTCTGTCTCGATGCCAGCGATGACATCTGCCATGAGTCGACCATGACGGTTTGCCAGATTGGCAAGCGGAATCAGAGTTTGGTCACCAGTTAGTTCGCCTTGCTTTTCTACAGCGTCGCCCGCAGCAAGGATGTTTGGATCACTTGTGCGCTGCTGAGAATCAACCCACAGCCCTCCGGTCTTGCCGGTTTTCAATCCTGCACTTGCGGCGAGACTGTTGTCGGGAACCACGCCCGTGGCTGCAATGACAAGATCTGCTGGAGTTGTTCTCCCGTCAGAAAGAGTCACGGCATTCGATTCGATGGATGCGATTTCAACGCCCAGAGCGATCTCGACACCTTCGTCAACGAGCTTGGCCTGAAGCGGCTCAATCATCTCCGGGTCGAAGTTGCTCAGAATTTGGGTTCCGCGCTGAACCAGAGTCACGCCTATACCAAGGTGTCTCAGGTTTTCGGCAACCTCGATGCCGACAAAACCGGCACCGGCCACTACTGCGGTTTTTGCTCCAACGGTGGCGGCCTTGAGGGCATCCGCATCAGCAACATCACGAAGACTTAGCGCTCGCTCGCCGCCCGGCACCTCGAGCGCACGTGGTTTCGCTCCGGTTGCCAAGATGAGGTAGTCGTAGTTTTCGGTCAAGGATTCGCCCGTGATGGCGTTGAACGCGTTGACCGACTTGGAGTCGCGATCAATAGCGGTAACGCGAGTGTTAACGAGGACATCAATGCGGAACCTGCGCCAAAGTGATTCGGGAGTTTGCAGCAGCAGTGCCTCGCGCATCGCAATCACATCACTGATGAAATACGGCAGACCGCAGTTTGCATAGCTGACGTGTTCGCCAGCCTCAAATACAACAATCTCGGCGTCCTCGCGCAAGCGACGAAGCCTGGTTGCTGCCGACATGCCCGCGGCTACTCCACCAACGATTACTACCTTCATGCTTGTTCGAACTCCGACTTAGCTAATTGGCAAGCCGGCTCGGCGCCAGGCTGCAGTGCCGCCAGAAACATTGGTGACTTTGTAGCCCATTCCGCTGAGGTAGTTGCAGGCCTGAGCCGATCGAGCGCCCGACTGGCAAATCACGAGGATTTCGCGCTCTTTTGCCAACTCACGCTCGTAACGACTGCTCAGGTTGCTAAGCGGCAGGCTCCGAGCGCCCACAGCGTGCCCTGAACGAAACTCGCTGGTCTCGCGAACATCAATCAAGATCGCGCCTGACTGTTGCAGTTCGCGGGCGGTTTCAACTGATACAGACTCGTACTTCTTCTTGAACAGGTTGCTAAAAAATCCCATTTGCCTTTTCCTTGTTAGTCGCTTCTAGGGGTTCGCCGGTTCTAGGCCAGCGACATGAA
>CAYTNT010000032.1:0-13773 GCA_964439235.1 uncultured Rhodoluna sp.
TGACGCTGCATCTGCGTGCCGGTAACGGCGGTGACGGTTGTACCTCAATCAAGCGTGAAAAGTTCAAGCCGCTGGCCGGGCCAGATGGAGCTGACGGCGGCAACGGCGGCAGCATTTCGCTAGTCGCAGACCCGAACGTGACGACCCTGCTGGACTACCACTTCCAACCGCACCGACACGGTGGCGATGGTGGCGACGGCGCTGGTGATTTCCGAAACGGAGCCAAGGGTGCCGACGTAAAGCTTCCGGTTCCGGTTGGCACAGTTGTGCGCAACGCATCCGGCCTGCCAATCGCCGACCTCGACGAACCAGGCATGGAACTCGTTGTTGCCGAGGGCGGTCTCGGCGGTCTAGGTAACGCTGCACTGGCCAGTTCGAAGCGCAAGGCGCCCGGTTTTCACCTGCTCGGTGTGCCTGGCTGGCGCGGCGACATCATCCTCGAGCTCAAGACCGTCGCCGATGTTGCCCTGGTGGGTTACCCGAGCGCGGGCAAGTCGTCGCTGATTGCCGCGATGTCGGCGGCTCGCCCGAAGATCGCCGACTACCCGTTCACGACCCTGCACCCGAATCTTGGTGTGGTTCAGGCTGGCGAGACTCGCTACACAATCGCCGACGTTCCCGGCCTTATCGAGGGCGCGTCCGAGGGCAAGGGCCTCGGCCTGCAGTTCCTGCGTCACGTCGAGCGCTGCTCGGCTCTGCTGCACGTTTTGGACTGCGCCACTCTCGAACCTGGTCGCGACCCGATGAGCGATCTAGAGAAGATTCTTGTTGAACTGGATGCCTACGAGGTGCCAGAGGGTCAGACTCCACTCACGCAGCGCCCGCAGCTGGTTGCCTTGAACAAGGCTGACGTTCCAGACGCCCGCGAGCTCGCCGAGTTCGTAAAGCCTGATCTCGAGGCTCGCGGCTACCGCGTGTTCATCATCTCGGCCGCAAGCCACGAGGGTCTGCGCGAACTCAACTACGCCCTGGCGCAGTTGGTAGAGCAGGCTCGCAAGGATCGCGCCGCAGTTGCCGCCAAGCCAAAGATCACACTGATGCAGGCCAAGCGCGACGAGTCTAAGTTTGAGATCAAACGCGAGTCGACCGCCGACGGAGACATTTTCAGGATTCTGGGTGCAAAGCCAGAGCGCTGGGTCGCCCAGACAGTCTTTGGCAACGAAGAGGCCGTGGGTTATCTGGCCGATCGCTTGGCCAAGATCGGCATCGAAGAGGCACTGTTCAAGGCCGGCGCTGTGGCCGGTTCGACCGTCGTCATTGGTGCTGGCGAAGGCGTCGTCTTCGATTGGGAGCCAACCATCGCATCGGCCGGTGAGCTAATCGCTGGCCCTCGCGGCACCGACGCTCGACTCGACCAGCGCGAACGCCGCACCACAAAGGAACGTCGCGAAGAATTCCACGCTCGCATGGATGCCAAGGCCGCGGCTCGCGAAGAGCTGCGCAAGGAAGGCGAGGCGGGCATCTGGAAGGAGCCCAAGAAGT
This sequence comes from uncultured Rhodoluna sp., assembly GCA_964439235.1. Taxonomy (GTDB): domain Bacteria; phylum Actinomycetota; class Actinomycetes; order Actinomycetales; family Microbacteriaceae; genus Rhodoluna. Next base: position 1,483 of record CAYTNT010000032.1, read on the forward strand.
GAGCGTTCAGTCCAGGGCCGAACTAGTTGCGGCCAAGCGACTGGTGGTCAAGGTGGGTTCGTCTTCCATCACCGGTCCAAACGAGAGCCAGCTGGATGCGCTAGTGGCAGCCCTCGCCAAAGCCCACGGCCGCGGCACCGAAGTGATTCTCGTGTCTTCTGGTGCAATCGCAACCGGAATGCCACTTGTCGGCTTCGACAGCAAGCCCGAAGATCTGCCAACCTCGCAGGCGCTTGCGGCTATCGGTCAGTCACGCCTCATCGCGCGCTATCAGGCTAGTCTCGAACACTTCGACATCGTCGCCGCCCAGGTCTTGCTGACCTCTGGCGACCTCGAAGCTGACGAGACTCGCGAGAATGCCGCGAGAGCCATGGAGCGCCTGCTCAGCCTGCGCGTGCTTCCTATCGTCAACGAGAACGACACCGTCGCCACCCAAGAAATTCGGTTCGGCGATAACGACCGCTTGGCAGCGCTGGTGGCAGTTCTGGTGCAGGCAGACGCACTCGTGCTGCTAAGCGACGTGGATGCGCTCTACGACATGCCGCCGAGCTTGCCCGGCGCATCCCGCATCGACAACGTGGCCTTTGGGCAGTCGCTCAATCACGTGCAGGTCGACGGCGCTGGCAGCGGCGTTGGCACCGGCGGGGCGGTCACCAAACTCGGTGCTGCGCAACTTGCAACCGAGGATGGGGTAGCGGTGCTGCTCACCAGCGCTAAGAACGTTGCTTCAGCGCTCGAAGACGCATCCGTCGGAACTTTCTTCGAAGCCAACCCAAATCGCTAGTTTCCACTGGCCCGAGCACGCAGGATAGGGTTTTCGCATGGCAACCGCACTCGAACGAATCCGCAAGGCCCACGACTCGGCACACGCGCTTGCTGCCGCTACGACTGGTCAGAAGAACTCAGCACTCGAGAACGTGGCGCGCATCCTCGTCGAACGCACAGAGGGCATCCTGGCCGCGAATCGCCTCGATGTGGCCGACGCTGGCAACAACGGCGTAAGCGACAGCCTCGTTGACAGACTGCGTCTCACCACCGAGCGAATCCAAGAAATCTCGAGGGCCGCGCAGTCAATCGTGAATTTGCCAGATCCAATTGGTGAAGTTTTGCGCGGAATGCGCCTGCCTAACGGCCTTAACCTAACCCAGACTCGGGTTCCACTCGGAGTTATCGGCTGCATTTACGAGGCGCGCCCCAACGTGACCATCGACATCGCGACCCTTGCGATCAAGAGCGGAAACGCTGTGGTTTTGCGCGGCGGTTCGGCAGCTCTGCACACAAATGCGGTGCTGGTGCAGGTGCTTCGCGACGCTCTAGACCAGGCCGGAATTGACCCAGATGTGGTGCAGACCGTGGACGAATTCGGTCGCGACGGCGGACTCGAAATGATGCGTGCGGTTGGCCTGATCGATGTTCTGATTCCTCGCGGTGGTGCCGGGTTGATTCAGCAGGTGGTTCAAGAAGCCAAGGTTCCTACCATTCAGACCGGCGACGGAGTGGTTCACATCTTCATCGACGAAACCGCTCGCGAGGATTGGGCGATCGACATCGTATTGAACGCCAAGGTCCAGCGCCCGAGCGTCTGCAACGCGGTCGAGACCGTTTTGATTCACGAGGGCGCGGCGCAGCGCATCCTGCCAAACTTGCTCAACCAGTTGATTGACAGGCAGGTGCGCATTCACGGAGACGAATACACGGCATCGGTGAACGCCGCGACGATCCCTGCGACCGAAGAGGATTGGGCGACCGAGTACCACGACCTCGACTTGTCGGTAAAGGTGGTTCGCGATCTCGATGAAGCGCTCGACCACATCGCGAAGTACTCGACCAAGCACACCGAGGCAATCATCACCGAGAACGTCGAGAACGCAGAGCGATTCCTGGCAACGGTGGATGCGTCGACCGTGATGGTGAACGCCTCGACCCGGTTCACCGATGGCGGCGAGTTTGGATTTGGTGCCGAAGTAGGTATTTCAACCCAGAAGTTGCATGCCCGCGGGCCGATGGGTCTGCGCGAGCTCACCAGCACCAAATGGATCGTCCGCGGCGAGGGTCATGTTCGCGCGGGATCGGCCGGTTCGCAGGTCGTTTAGGGTAATCTAGAGACACGAACTCGAGGAGATTTTCGCAATGAAAGCAATCTTGGCAGCCACTGAGGGCCACGAAATTGTCAACCCACTACCATTCGACGCTTTCTTCTTTGGCGTAATCGCGATGAGTGTGTTCCTGCTTCTTGCTGCTGTCACCTGGTCATACCGCGACGTCGCCAACCGTCACGACCACAAGGTCGACAAGTCCTCAGCCAAGCACTAGTCGCTTAGTTAGCGGCGAATTCGCGGCCAATGTTCGATTCAGTCGCAAAACGCAGAATTGGTGTCCTTGGCGGCACCTTCGATCCACCACATTTCGGTCACCTGACTGCTGCAGTTCAGGTGGCCGATTTGCTTTCTTTAGAGCAAGTTTGGTTCGTGCCAACTGGTGACTCTTGGCAGAAGTTCGATGTCACGCCCGCAGATCGCAGGGTCGAGATGACCCGGTTGGCGATTCAGGGTAACCCTCGGCTGCACCTCGAAACCATCGATGTCGAGCGCGAGGGCCCGACCTACACAGTCGATACCTTGCGGGATTTGCGAGCGGCGCATCCCGACTGCGAGTTTTTCTTCATCCTGGGCGTGGATGCGGCCGGCACGCTAGACACCTGGCGTGAGTTTGAGGCACTGCCCTCACTTGCCGAATTGGTTGTGGTGAATCGCCCAGGTGTTCCAGTTGAACTGGTTCATCAGCTGCGCGGCAAGCCCTACTTCACCCAATTGCGGATGCTGGAAATCGATGGCGTTGAGGTTTCTTCGACCGAGGTTCGCGCTCGGGTTTCTCGCGGCGAGGGCATCGAGAACCTCGTGCCGCAGAGCGTAGCGGCCTTCATCAGAGAGTATTCTCTCTATCGAAGTTCCGAAGCCGAAAACCTCAGTGAGCAAATGTCTGATCAACTGCCATTCAAGAGCCGTCGCGAGATGCGCGAGGCTGAGCGCGCGGGTCTAATACAACCGCAGGAGCTGCCTTTCGACGCGATGCCGCGAGTTGGCGATGCAGCACCGGTTCCGGTTGAGTCAACCGGTGAGCCACTGACGCGACGCCAGCTGCGCGAACTCGAGAAAACCGGCGGAATCTTGGCCGTGCACACCTCACAGGTTGAGCTGCCAAACTTGCCGCCCGAGCCGCAGTCTTGGGCACCAGAGCCAGAAGCCGAAGCGATCACGGATGCGTCAAGTGATGCCATGCCAGCGAACGCCCCTGTGGCGTACGAGCCAGTGTTGGCCGAGCGCGAAGAACCAATGACGGCGGCCAATCCGATTTGGGCTTCCGAACCCGAGGTGCAGGATGCGTCTGCCGCGGTTTCGGCGCAGGCGGCGCAGGTGCAAGAGCCAGCCGTCGAGCAACCTGCCGCGCCAGCCGTCGAGCAGCCGTCAGCCCTGCAGCCGGTCGTCGAGCAGCCCCCGGCCGAAGAGCCAATGACTCCTGTGCCAGCTCCCGAAGAAACCGCCGCCGACCGCGAATCTGTGCTGAAGGCAGCCCGCGAGTTCGATGCGCTGTTTGACCGCATCGGCGAAGAGCAGAAACCGGCTCGCAGCGTGAAGCGCATCCTGATCTGGGTCACCGCGGTTCTGGCCATGGCGGTCGGTGGGCTTTTGATCGCCGCGAACGCTCTGGGCATTCTCAAGTAGTCTTGCCTAAGACCAACCTCAAGGAACTCATGACCGCAACCGCAAACTCAATTCAACTCGCACAGGTTGCCGCTACCGCGGCTGCTGACAAGTTGGCCGAAAACATCATCGCCTGGGACGTCACCGAGTTGACTCCGCTCAACGATGTGTTGATTTTGGCCTCGGCTCGCAACGAACGCCAGGTCAACGCAATCGCCGACGAGATTGAGGACAAACTTCGCGAGCTGGGCCACAAGTGCTTGCTGCGCGAGGGTCGCACTCTAGGGCGTTGGGTTCTGCTCCACTTCGGCGAGATCATCGTGCACATCATGCACGAAGAGGAGCGCGTCTACTACTCGCTCGAGCGCCTGTACAAGGATCAGCCGGTGGTTCACCTCGAATTGGCAACCGGCACTGAATCCGTATAAACTAATCGGGCTGCTTCGGCAGTGTTCGGGCCTGTGGCGCAGCTGGTAGCGCACCTGCATGGCATGCAGGGGGTCAGGGGTTCAAGTCCCCTCAGGTCCACGAAAGTAACCCTCCTCTCGGAGGGTTTTCTTTTTTGCCCGGGCACCTCGTCTTTGGCTAGATATCGACGCGGATGCGTTTGACGCGCGAGGCGTGACCCGACTCGATCTCGATTCGCGATTTTGCGCATCCGTAATGGTCGGCAAGTAGTTTGATGACCGCATCGTTGGCGGCGCCGTCGACGGCTCGTTCGGGCACGAAGACGGTTAGGTTCTGGTCGTCATCCGAGACAATCAGTGGCCCTTTTTTGCTGCCTGGTTTCACTCGGACTGTCACTCGCACAAGACAAACATAGACTGTAACCATGACCCTGAAGTACCGCGGATACACGCGCCAGCAAATCGCAAAAACCATCGACCACAGCGTGTTGAGGCCCGAGTTCACCACCGAGGACATTCGCGCCGGCGCGCAGGTCGCGCGCGACTTCGACGTGGCCTCTTACTGCATCCGACCGACGGATGTCGCTCTCGCGGCTGAGTTGCTAGCTGGCAGCGGAGTTCCGGTCTGCACCGTTATCGGGTTTCCGCACGGCACCACGACATCGGCGACCAAGGCATTCGAAGCCGCGGATGCGATTGCCAACGGAGCCACCGAGATTGACATGGTGCTAAACGTTTCGGCCCTGATTTCGGGCGACTACGACCTGGTGCGCGACGACATTGCGGCGGTCGTTCAGTCGGCGCACGCTGCCGCTGCTGCGAAGGGAGTTTCGGCGAGCGTGAAGGTAATCTTCGAGACCAGCCTGTTGAACGATGAGCTGATTGTGAAGGCTTGTGAGTTGACCGAAGCCGCGGGAGCCGACTACGTCAAGACCTCGACCGGCTTCTCGAGCGAGGGCGCTACCGTGCACAACGTTGCGCTCATGAAGAAGACTGTCGGTGATCGACTTAAGGTCAAGTCATCTGGGGGAGTTCGCACTCTCGACCAGCTTTGCGACTTCATGGATCTGGGTGTCACCCGATCTGGCTCATCCAACACAGTTGCCATCTTCGCTGACTTCGACAGGCTCGCCACCGATTCTTGACATTTTAGTCAAGTGGGGCTTTACTTGAATTTGTGAGTTCTGTTCTAGCCCCGACGCTGTACCTATCCCATGGCGCGCCGCCTCTGTTCGAGGATGCCAATTGGATGAGTGAACTGACCGCTTGGTCGAGTGCGCTCGAGAAGCCCAAGGGCATCGTGATCGTTTCTGCCCACTGGGAGTCGGCACCGATTTCAATCTCATCCACCGAGGCTGGCACCCCGCTGGTTTACGACTTCGGCGGATTCGCAGCTAAGTACTACGGGATGACCTACGAGACGCCGGATGCCACCTGGCTCGGCGACCTGGTAGCAAAACTCATGCCAGACAACGAACCGCTGCACAGGCACGCATCGCGCGGGCTCGACCACGGGGCCTGGGTTCCCATGAAGATAATGTTTCCGGAGGCGGACGTTCCGGTGATTCAGTTGAGCATGCCCTCGCACGATCCGTTACGGTTGCTAGAGCTTGGGCGACGCCTGAAGCCGCTCCGCGAGCAGGGCATCCTGATTATCGGTTCGGGGTTTATGACTCACGGATTGCCGTACATTCGCGATTGGCGCTTCGACGCGCAAGCTCCCGGCTGGTCGAGCGAGTTCGATCACTGGGCTGGTGAGGCCCTCGAGAACGGAGATTTTGACTCGCTGGCCAACTACCGAGAGAAGGCTCCCGGTTTGCCTTACGCGCATCCAACTGTTGAGCACTTCACGCCACTGTTTGTGACGCTTGGCGCCGCAGCTAGCCCAGACGAGAAGGCCAAGACCATCATTGACGGGTTTTGGATGGGGCTTGCCAAGCGCTCTGTTCAACTCGGCTAATTCGCCACTTCCTTTCGGTGAGTCGAGCCCAAGATTCAGCGAATTCTCAGGCAATTCGCTTACTCTTCAGGTGAAGCGGAACGCACAGAGCCGCTTCGCATCGACCGCATTCATTTGGAGGCACGCATGTCGCACAACCCAATTTTCAATCGCGCGCTGGCTACCGGCGTTGAGGATGCCCGCATTCAGGCAGCTCAGGCCGAGATCGACGCACAGTTCGACAGCATCGTAGCCGGTCGCAAGATGACCATCGAGGGAACCTCGATGAAGGTTCTAGGTCTGTTCGGAGTGCTGCTAGCGGCAGCAGCCGTCACCGTTGTTTTCCAGCTCCAGTTCTTGGTATTGCCTGCAATGCTGATTGGTCTGGTGCTGGGCCTCTGGGCAACCTTCTCACGCAAGGTGCGCCCAGGCGTCATCCTGGCATACGCGGCAACCCAGGGCGTGTTCCTTGCCGGTATCACCATGTTTTTCGAGGGCCTCTACCCAGGTATCGCCGCTCAGGCTGTTACCGCGACTCTCGCGGTGGCCGGCGCTATGTTTGCCGCCTACGGCTTCGGCTGGATCAAGGTGACCCCTGGTTTCACCAAGGTGATGATGTTCGCCATCATCGGTTACGCTGTGTTCGGCATCGGAAACCTAATCTTTGCAATGGCTACCGGCTCGGGTGCCTACAGCAGTGAGTTTGGCTGGCTGATTGCGCTGTTCGGTGCTGGTCTGGCCGCCTTCACCCTGAACCTCGACTTTGAGACCATCAAGCAGGGTGCCGCTCACGGACTGCCGGTTGAGAACGAGTGGCGAGCCGCTTTCGGCCTGACCTCTTCGCTGATCTGGCTGTACGTCGAGATCCTGCGCCTGCTCTCGATCTTCAACCGCGAATAACCCAAGGTCGACCAGACAAAAGAGCTCTCCCTAGAGAAAACCCGTCATCCGGCAAGTTCGGTTGGCGGGTTCTTCTTTTCTAGCCACTGACGCCAAAGCTCGCGAATGTCCCACGCGTTCTCGGCCATAATCGACACGCCGCGCACTCCGGTTCTTCTGGTTTTACCAGCAATCACGAGCAGCCTCGTATTGAACAGAATGTGACTGCAGCGCCGCTGCGCCTCGTCAAAGAACGTGCTGTCACTGCATCCGTGTCCGTCATCGAGGCTAATGAAGACCACGCGTTTTCCTGACCTCATCGGCGGAGTTTGGGTGGCTACTCTCACCCCGGCAACCAGAACCTCGGATTTGTTGCGCATCCCGACTAGTTCGTCGCTGTAAACCACACCCATTTCGTCGAGCATCGGTCGGTACTGCTCGAGTTGATGCTTGGTGAAATCCAATCGGGTGAACAGCAACTCGTTGATGATCTTTTCGGTGTCGTCGAATTCGGCATGACCGGTGGGCATCTGTTCGAGAGCCGAAACCGCTAGGGATTCAAAGTCCAAAGTCGGTTGGGATGCGTCTGCGGCCGGCCTGTTCTTGATGGCGTTCAGTTGGCGGATCCGCGCCATCACGTCACCGCGGGTGTAATCGCCATTTTGGCGGGCTAGCTCGTCGAACGCGCCGATTAGGCCGAGTCGTTCTAGGGTTCTTCTGCTCGGTTTTGCGCGCAGATAGAAGTCGGCGATGTTCTCGAACGGCTGCTGCGCCACAATGCGATCCAGTTCGTTCTCGCTGACGCCCTGGATCTCACTCAGAGCGAGACGTATGCCGGTTTGGGTCTTGCCATTCGCCCGGTACTTTTCGACTCGGTACTCGCGAGTTGATTTATTCACATCGATTGGCAGGATGTTTACGCCCATCCGTCGGGCCTCAGAAAGCAGCAGTCTTCGCGGATACATGCCCGGATCGTGGGTGAAGATGCCCGCCAGAAACTCGGTCGGGTAGTGGGTTTTCAGCCAAGCGCTCTGATAGGTGGGCAGGGCAAAAGCGGCGCCGTGTGCCTTGCAGAAACCGAAGCTGCCAAATCCCTCGAGGATGCCCCAAACCTCGTTGACCACGAGCTTGCTGTACCCGCGCTCGAGAGCCTTTTCTTTGAAGAACTTTTGCACCCTCGGCGCGATTCGTGGGTTCTCGAGGTTTCTTCGCAGTTCGTCAGCCTTGGCTAGCGAGCAACCCGTCATAACATGCAGGATGCGCAGAACGTGTTCGTGAAAGATCACCACGCCGTAGGTCTCTTGCAGGATAGGTTTCAGGTCGCTGTGCACGTAGTGCGCCTGAGCAAACCCGTGGCGCGCATCGAGGTATGGCGCGATCATGTTGCCCTTCATCGGGCCGGGTCGAAACAGCGAAATCTGAATCGTGAGGTCGTTGAACTCGGTCGGTTGGTGTTTTCCGGTCAGTTCGCGTTGCCCAGGGCTTTCGATCTGGAAGATTCCGAGAGTGTTGGTGGTGCGAATCAGTTCGAAGGTGCTGGGGTCATCCTTCGGAATCGCATCCAAATCGATTGATTTTCCGTGGATGCGTTCAATCTCTTGAACCGCATAGGCCATGGTGCTCTGCATGCGAACACCCAGAACATCGAGTTTCAGAAAGCCCATCGGATCCATGTCGTCTTTGTCGAACTGGCTCATCGGCAAGCCCATGCCGCTGGGTTCGACGGGGGTCAGGCTCAACAGGCTCGAGTCGCCCAGGATTACCCCGCACGGATGCATCGAGATGTGCCGCGGCAGGCGGTCTAGACGCTCGGTGATATCGACCAGCAGATTCATTCGGCGATCCTGTTCGACCGCTTGGGCAAAATTGGCTAGTTCGGGTTTGGTCTCGAGTGCTCCTCGAAAGCTTCTGGCGCTGAAACGCCACATGTTCTGGGCAATTTCGTCGATTTGGTCGTCATCTAGCCCGAGCGCCTGACCTGAATCGCGCATCGCCCCGCGACCACGATATGTGCTCTGCATCGACAGTAGGGTGACTCGATTGCTGCCGTAACGCTTGAAGATGGCCCGATAAATTTTGTGCCTTCGCGCGGATTCAACGTCGATGTCGATGTCGGGCAGGCTTGAGCGTTCTGTGCTCAGGAAACGCTCGAAGAGCAGGTCGTGTTCGATCGGGTCTACGCCGCTGATTCCGAGCAGAAAGTTCACCAGCGAGCCCGCTCCAGAACCACGCGCGGCAATGCGGATGCGCATATCGCGAATCATCTGTGCCACGTCGGCCACCGTCAGAAAGTAGGTCGCGAAGTCGAGCTTGTTGATGGTGATTAGCTCTTGGCTCAGGCGATGCTGAACCTTGGCTAGTTTGTCTGCCGACAAGTCGCCGTAGCGCCAATTGATGCCGGCTTGGCACTTCTGCCAGAGCACCTCGAACGGGTTGCCTTCGATGCCCAGGGCAGACTTTTCAGGAGTCTTTGGCTTGCCCCAACCGCAGTCGCTAACCGGGTCTAGCCGGCAGCGGTCGGCTAGGCGATTGGTCGCATCGATTAGTTCGCCCGCTCGTGAGCGCTCTTCGGCGATTTCGAGTGCGATCTGGTGCATCGATTCGGCTGGCTTCAGCCAGGCCTGGGCGTTTGGCTGCGGCTCAAACATGCCCAGTGGTTCGAGCAGCCTTGCTGAATCCAAGACGTCTGCGGTGAGCGCATCGTCGGGGGACAGGTAACGCACCGCATTGGTAAGCACGCAGTTGACTCGATAACTGTCAGCTAACTGCAGCAGACGTCTGGCCACCAGGCTGGAACGGTCGGTACCTGGTTCGGTGAGATGGCTGACCAGTTCGATCGCAAAGGATTCTGGCTTAGGAAACAGCTTGAGCCAGGATTCGAGTATCGATTCGGCTAGTGTGCGGTCGGCTTGCAGCACCGCGCGACCCAGGTCGCTGTCTGAACCAAGTAGCACCGTGCAGCCGCCACCGTCAATCAGCTTCGATAGTTCTTCGATGTCTATCGACACTGGGTTGTCTCGCTTGCTGGTGAGTGATTTGCCGCCACGGATGCGCTGCATCTGCGCCGCCGAGACCACCTCGCACAGTTTTGACCAGCCGATGCCGCGGTTCTGGCCGTGAGCCAGGATCACCACTCGGGCGCGTTCGGTTGGCGTGGTTCGCAAGCTGCTGGTTCCAGTCGAATCAACCACCATCAGCTCAACTCCCACGATTGGCGAAATGCCCAACTGCAGGCAGGCTCCGATGTGCTTTACGGCGCCGTAGAGGCCATCGCGGTCTGTAACGGCTAACGCGTCAGCACCTTGCGCCAGCGCTGCCTCGGCCAAGAGCTCGGGGCGGGTTACCCCGTAATGCCCAGAGAACGCCGAAGCAACATGCAGGTGGGTGAATTGAGACATGGAAGCACCTAAGGTTTAGCCCCAGACTCGGGTCAGTCGCCAAACACCGTCTTCGGCGTTGTGAATCAGCTCAAATTCGGCTTTGGCCTCGGTGTTGAGCTCTTGGCCAGCCTGAAGTCGCCACATCTCAACCTCGATAACGCCCGAACCGATGCCACGGTGCACCCTAGCGGCCTCAACCCACCATTCACGCCTGGCAAACCACCTGGTTGGCCGCGACTTCACCAAAAAGGCAATACCGCGCCAGTTGAAGCCAATCGGCTCGCCGGAGCTGGTTGTGCTGACCGAAACAGCCTCATCTACTCTCATCTCTGCACCCCGCGAAGATATCGATCGCTAATCGCTTAGCGAAACCCTGAAACCATCAACTAAAAGTTGATAGTTATTCGAACATTTGTTCGAACGTTAAGAGTGTATGGATACCCTCGGACATTGCAAATTTGATTTCGCCAGCGCACCTGAGGCGCCCGAAAACCCAGCTAGATTGGGCGAATCAGGTCGGCAGAGTTGTTTCTAACCTGACCAACCTCTGCGCCAACCCTGAAGAACTCGGCCTCGCCGGCAACGGCATCCGACTCGCTTGCCACAAAAGCCAACAGCTCAGGGTCACCCTCGATGTGCGGATCAATCCAAGCCTCTAGCGAGTCTGGGGTAAGCAACACGGGGTTGCGGTCGTGGATGTGCGCCAGCTCAGGAGCCGAATCCTTGGTGAGCGTCGTAGCCGAGAGCAACCAGCGTTCGCGGTCATTCTCTGCCTTGCTCGGGTCGCGCCACCACTCATAAAGCCCGGCAAAGGCAAACATGCCGTCAGAACCCGCGTGGATGTAGAACGGCTGCTTCGCGCCAGAGGCATCCACATGCCATTCGTAATAGCCAGAGGCTGGAATAACGCAGCGCCTGCGAATGACCGAATCCTTGAACGAGGGCTTCTCGAGAATGGTTTCGATACGGCCGTTTACCAGGGGAGCACCGCTAGCTGGGCCTTCCTTGCTCCAGCGAGGCACAAGCCCCCACCTGGCCGCGTGAATCTCACGGTTCAACTCACCGAGAGGCGAGCCGTCCTCAGCCTTCTCAAAGGCGCGATCGACGATGATGCTGATCTTCTGGGTAGGTGCAACGTTGTAAGAGATGCCCGGCTGCTCGCCGATGATCTCATCCGCCTCAAAAATCGTAAGAATCTCACCGACCGTCTTGGCTACGACAAAACGGCCGCACATCAGAGAGAGTTCCGCTCAGGCAGATCGCTAGGAAGTTCGGGCGAGGTCTCCTGAGTCGAGTCCTTGACCGGAGAGGCATCCTCGGCCTTAGCGATCATTGCGGCAGCCTTGCGCTCCAGAAGCTGCTTGGCGAAGTGAACAAAGATTATGAAGATCAGGATGATGGCAACGAAGGCCACGCCAGCCCACTTCAGCTGGCCACTGAGCTGGTCGTAGGCTCCGTGGGCGGCAACACCAATCGAGACGTAAGCCAATGCCCAGATTGCGCAGGCAGCGAAGGTCCAGCGAATGAATGTCCGATAACTCATGCGACTCATACCGGCTGTAACCGGAACCACCGAGTGCAGCACAGGCAAGAACCGCGAAATGGCAACCGCGAGGCCGCCCTTGGTTTCGATAAATGCGTCGGCCATCTGCCAGTTGCGCTCGCCGATGCGCTGACCGAGTTTGCTGGCACGGATGCGCTCGCCGAACAGGCGACCGATGAAGAAGCCGATGGTCTCGCCAATCAGGGAGCCAACCAGAACGAATCCGAGCAGCGTCACGAAATCGGGCACGTTGCCGGGTTCAAGTCCGGTGGATGCGATCAGCACGACGGTGTCACCCGGCATCACCAGGCCGACGAGGATGCTTGTTTCGAGCATGATTGCGACACCCGCGAGCACTGCCCGAAGCAGTGGGTCAACGCTTTGCACCGAGGCAAGCAGCCAGTCGAGAATGTCGTTCACTAAACAAGTTTCGCACGCCGAA
>CAYTNT010000033.1:0-12214 GCA_964439235.1 uncultured Rhodoluna sp.
TGGATGCGAAACCCGCAGCTGCCGCGCCTGCGCCGAACGTTGTGTCGATCGCGGCTGAACGCGCCAAGCGCAAAAAACTCGAGAATCAGAAGTCGCCTGGCGCGTCAAGGTTCAAGTGGGCGACCAAGGCGACCAAGTCAGCCAAATCAAACAAGGCGACCAAGTCAGCCAAATCAGTCGGCGCGGATCGCGAATTCGCAACCAAGCTCGGTTTTCTAGGCCGCGCTTCGAAATCCGCACGCGCATCCCTGATGACTCGGCTCGGCCCAGAGGCTGCCCGGTTCAGGGCTTACTCGCGTCGCCGACGCGCGATTCTGCTCAGCGTTGTCGGCTCGTTCATGTCGCTCATTCTGCTAATGCTCGCGGCAATGTTCACGCCAATGCTGGCGGTCGAAGAGATCAAGGTAATCGGGCTCAATCGACTAAAAGAGGCGCAGATCCAAAAGGCCCTGAAGTCGCAACTCGGAACCCCGCTTCCGCTGGTTTCGTCCGATGCTGTTGGGCAAGCGCTGTCGCCCTATTCGCTGATTGAATCCTTCTCGATTACCAGCCGACCACCGCACACGCTTCAGGTGACGATCACCGAGCGAACACCAATCTGCGTCGTGAATCTCGGCGGTGTGCCATACCTGTTTGATCCGGCTGGGGTTCGAATCGGCAAGGCCTCGGCCAGCGACCAGTACCCCCGCCTGGCTATAAATGGCAATCCGAGCACGAGCAAGGAGTATGCGCTGGCCATAGACGTGCTGCTGGCGCTGCCAGCGAGTCTTCTGCCGCGAGTCGAATCGATCGACGCGAAGTCAAAAGACAACGTGACGATGATTTTGCGCGGCGCCGCGGGTCAGCAGATTGTCTGGGGGGATGCCTCCGACTCAATCTTGAAGTCGAGAGTGCTGGCAGCTCTGATCAAGAACCACAAGAAGAGCGACAGGGTGACCTTCGATGTGTCATCCCCGCAGGCTCCCGTAGTTCGCTACTGAGTCTTCGTCGTTACTCGCGGCCCGTTAGCCGTTATTCGCTGAGCCTTGCCCGCAAATCTCGCGACACGCCCGACCGCCTCACAGACTTCACTGCTCGCTGCGCATACCTTCATGGCGCAAGTAAAAATCGTGCATCAACCCTAAGTTTCAGCAAGAGGTTTAGGGTTTTGCACACCAAAAAAGCTTCTCTAGCAGCGGAGGAAACCGTGGGACTCAGCCAGAATCCACTAGCAGTAATCAAAGTCGTCGGTGTCGGTGGCGGTGGCGTAAACGCCGTGAACCGCATGATTGAGGCCGGCTTGCGCGGTGTCGAGTTTGTTGCGATCAACACCGATGCCCAGCAGCTGCTGATGAGCGATGCCCACGTCAAGCTCGACATAGGCCGAGAGGTCACCCGCGGCCTGGGCGCTGGTGCCGACCCAGAGGTTGGCCGCCGCGCTGCCGAAGACCACACCGAAGAGATCGAAGCCGCCCTGCGCGGTGCCGACATGGTGTTCGTGACCGCTGGCGAGGGTGGTGGCACTGGCACCGGAGCTGCACCGGTCGTTGCCCGCATTGCAAAGAGCCTCGAGGCTCTCACCGTCGGAGTAGTAACCCGACCATTCAACTTCGAAGGCAAGCGCCGTTCAGAGCAGGCAGCTAAGGGAATCGATGTGCTTCGCGGCGAAGTCGACACCCTGATCGTCGTTCCAAACCAGCGCCTCCTCGAACTTGCCAACAAGACCATTTCGGCCATCGAGGCCTTCCAGACCGCCGACGAGGTATTGCGCGCGGGTGTCCAGGGCATCACTGACCTGATCACCACTCCGGGCATGATCAACCTCGACTTCGCCGACGTCAAGTCGGTTATGAAGGGCGCTGGATCGGCTCTCATGGGAATCGGAACTGCAAAGGGTGAAGACCGAGCAATTCGCGCGGCCGAGCTAGCAGTTTCGAGCCCGCTGCTCGAGGCCAGCATCGATGGCGCTCACGGCGTTCTTCTGCTGGTTCAGGGTGCAAGTGACCTGGGTCTGCACGAAATCGACGAGGCAGCTCGACTGGTTCAGGAGGCGGTCAGCCCAGAAGCCAACATCATTTTCGGTTCGACCATCGATGACACTCTCGGTGACGAGGTTCGCATCACGGTTATCGCGGCCGGTTTCGATGGCGGAGAGCCACCAACCCACCGTCGCGTCGAGCGCCAGGCCTACTCGGCTCCGGCAGCTTCGGGGTATGGGTTTCGCGCCCCAGCCGCCGCAGCCCCAGCCGCCGCAGCTGCCGCTCCAGTAGCAGCAGCGGCAGCAGCCGAGACCCCAGCTGCGCCAGAGGCCACCGAGGCAGCGGCTCCCGCACACTGGGCTTTCGCCGAAGCATCTGAGGCAGCCGCACCAGAGGCAGCCGAGCCAGTACACACCAACACCGCTCAGTTCAACACCATCGTCAGCAACGTTGACCTGACTGGCGTTCCACAGACCGCAGACGGCACCTTTGGCGACGATCTGGACATCCCAGACTTCCTAAAGCACTAACCAAGTTTCCGAGCTTTCGGAGCATCAAAGTTGGACACGAGTAAGGGCATCTCCGAGAGATACGGGGATGCCCTTAGTCGCATCCGCGAGGCAGCTCAGTCGGCCGGTCGCAACCTCGACGAAATCACGCTCGTAGTGGTCACCAAGAATCACCCGGCCTCGCTGGTTCTCGAGCTCCTCGACTGCGGGGCAAGGCACTTCGGCGAAAATCGCGACCAAGAGGCAGCACCAAAGGCGGCGCAGGTCCGAGCCGAATCGGCGGTGGCGCATGACTGGCACTTCGTCGGGCAGTTGCAGTCGAACAAAGTCAAATCGATGCTCGACTACTCGAGCGTTTTGCATTCGCTGGACCGGCCGTCACTGCTTGCAGAGCTCGCCAAACAGCTCGAAAAGCGTGAACAGACGTTGGATGCCTTCATCGAGCTCAACCTCACCGAGGATCCGGGTCGCGGCGGCATCCAACCGGCCAACCTCGAGGCATTTGCCGCTTCCGTGCTCGAGCAGTCCAGGATCAACTTGCTCGGAGTCATGGGAGTAGTTGGCCTTGGCGTTGAACCCGAGGTCGACTTTGAGCGA
This sequence comes from uncultured Rhodoluna sp., assembly GCA_964439235.1. Lineage (GTDB taxonomy): Bacteria > Actinomycetota > Actinomycetes > Actinomycetales > Microbacteriaceae > Rhodoluna. The sequence goes on from CAYTNT010000033.1 coordinate 3,065, forward strand.
ATCCGGCTGGCCAGCGAGAAATTGCAAAGCCTAAATCGCGACTCTCGCTGGATTTCAGCTGGAATGTCGAACGACTTCGAAACCGCGATTGCGTTCGGTGCGACACACCTGAGAATCGGTTCGGCAATCACGGGTCCGCGCGCGCAGTGACCATATCCTTGAGGTGAGGCGTTGCTTGCTGCGCCGTTGACTTCAGGAGGACCCACATGGGAATGATGGACAAGCTCAAGGAATACTTTGGCGCCGACCTAGCCGAGACCACCGGCTCAACTCCTAAGCCAGCCCCGGTGGCGGGTGGTGCCGCTCCTACCAGCATCTTCGCCTCGCGAGGCAAGGGTCGCAGCCAGGCTACCGACCAGATCTTTACGATCGACGCCAAGTCATACTCAGACGCCAAGGAAATCGCGGCCTACTACCGAGAAGGCATCACCGTAGTGGTGAACATGGCCGATTTGACCGAGCCAGAGGCACGACAGCTTCGCGACTTCATGCTCGGCCTGCAGCACGCACTTCAGGGCCACATGCGCCGCGTGACCGCAAAGGTCTTCATCCTCACTCCAAACCACATCGACGTCAACGACGAAGAGGACGGCTTTGAGCAAGAGGGCGACGGCCTGATTTTCAACCCGGCTCGCTAAAGCACTCATTAGACCGTCATGGGAATCATCGCCGCAATTCCTTACTACGCGCTGGTCATCTACTTTTACGTGCTCGTAGGCCGTTTCGTGATTGACCTGATTCAGTCGCTCAACCCAACTTGGCGGCCAAGAGGCATCCTCGTTATTCCAGCTGGAATCGTGGTTACGGTGACCGATCCACCACTCAAGTTTCTGCGCAGGTTCATCAAGCCAATTCAGTTCGGAGTGATCTCACTGGATCTCGCCTGGACAGTGCTGTTCATCATTGTCATCATCCTTCGCGACATCATGCGCGGGCTGATCGGTTAGCGAACATTTCCACAGGTAATTTCACGCCATCTCGAGCGTGCGGTATCGTGTTACCAGCGTCTAGATACGCCCTTTTTTCGTTACGGGAGGCCAGCAAATGCCATTGACTCCAGAAGATGTCGTTAGCAAGCGGTTTCAGCCAACCAAATTCCGCGAGGGATACGACCAAGACGAGGTCGACGACTTTCTCGACGAGATTGTCATCGAGCTGCGACGACTAAACGAAGAGAATGAAGACCTGCGTCAGCGACTGCTTGCAGCGGATGCGCGAATCAACGAGCTTCAGCGCTCGGGAGCCGGTCTGGTAGATCAACTCAATCCGTCAACTCCGGCAAGCGGCATCACCACGGTTACCCAGGCGACATCGACCCTTTCGGCTTTCCCAGAGGCAACCCAAGACCCCGGCAACCTAGACAGCAACAACACCAACAACCTGCTGCAGCTTGCCCGCAAGCTACATGAGGAACACGTGCGCGAGGGTCTGGCCAAGCGCGACGCTCTGATTGCCGAAGGTCACGCCACCGCAGCGCGCATCGTTCGTGAGGCCGAGGCACAGCAGCGCGCCGACATGAGCCGACTCGAGCAAGAGAAGGCGCTCATCGAGCACACGATTCAAGAGCTTCGCAGCACCGAGCGCGAGTACCGCGCCAAGCTAAAGATGTTCATCGAAAACCAGCTTGCCGAACTCGAAGAGACCGAGGTTTCGCCGTCTGAACCGAGCCGTCCGGCGCTGGGCACCGCAGGATTTGCAACCTTCACGCAGAGCAACCCGGTGGTGACTCCGGTAACCCCGGTGACCCCTGTTACTCCGGCAAGCTCCGGGGCCGCTCCAGAAGCACCTGGTACATCGGCACCTTTCGGTGGCTTCACGGGCTGGACTCAAAACCAGCGTCCCGTCACCGAAGAAGAAGACTAAATCCGCGGTCAAATGCAGGAACAGGTCGACTCAAAAGCCGCCAGCGCTGCGCCGCAACCAAGCACACGCCGAATCAAACTGATTGCTCTTTCGCTCGCTAGCGCCATCGTGCTGCTCGATCAGTTCATCAAAGAGCTGATGATTGCGACCCTCGAGCCACAACGTTCATATCAGTTTCTGGGCGACGTGGTTCGACTTTACTTGACCTTCAACGAGGCTGCGGCATTCTCAATTGGAGTCGGTCAAACCTGGATTTTCGCGGTCTTGGCAATCATCGCCAGCCTGGTCGTGATTTGGTACCTCTCCAAGATTTACACCCTAAGCTGGGCCATCCTGGCCGGTGTCGCGCTGGGTGGAATCGTTGGAAACCTCATCGATCGCCTGACCCGCGACGGCGGCTGGGGCAACGGTTTGGTCGTCGACTACATCCAAATCCCGTTCAACTTTCCAATCTTCAACATTGCCGATGTGGCAATCGTCTCGGCTGCCTTCATCATCGCTTTGCGGGTCACCCTGGGTCACAAACTCGGTGGCGAGAGCAAGTGACCGAGACCCGCTTCTTTCCTGTACCTGACCTGCTTGTTGGCGAGCGTGCCGACGCCGCGGTAGCCAAGCTCACGGGTCTTTCTAGAGCCGTGGCCGCCCAGATGTGCGCAGATGGCCTGGTTCTGATGGATGCGAAAGTGCTCGGCAAGTCTGACCGGCTAATTGACGGCGCCATGCTCGAGATAGGTTTTCCCGCTCCGAAGAATCAGCTCGAAATTGTGCCGGTCGAAGTGCCAGGCTTTCGCATCGTTTATCAGGACGAGGACATCGTCGTGGTTGATAAACCAGCGGGCGTTGCGGCGCATCCCTCGGTCGGTTGGGATGGCCCGACCGTCGGCGGCGCCCTGCTCGCCCTCGGCGTCCAGCTAACCACATCGGGGGCGGCCGAGCGCCAGGGAATCGTGCAGCGACTCGACGTTGGCACCAGCGGCCTGATGACCCTGGCTAAGACCGAGATTGCCTACTCTCGACTCAAGCAGGCCTTCAGGGATCGAGCCGTTCACAAGACCTACCACGCGGTTGTGCAGGGGCATCCGGATCCGTTCGAGGGCACCTTTGATGCGCCGATCGGTCGTCACCCGAAGGCCGAGTTCAAGTTTGCCGTGATGCAAGACGGCAAGCCCTCGGTCACTCACTATTCGACGCTCGAGGCGTTTCCGTCGGCCACTCTGGTCGAGGTGATTCTCGAGACCGGGCGAACCCACCAAATTCGAGTGCACTTCAGCGCATTCAGGCATCCGCTGGTTGGTGACACCATGTACGGCGCCGATCCGAAGTTGGCGGCCCGGCTCGGACTCGACCGACAGTGGCTGCACGCGGTCAAACTCAGTTTCGAGCACCCGACCAAGGGCGAAACGGTCGAATTCGAGAGCGAATACCAGCCCGAACTAATACACGCGCTCGAGGTTCTGCGCGGTCACTAGGTGGCGGCGTTAGTCTTGTTGTTCGCGAGATTAGGAGGGTGACGATGTCAAACAAAGACTCATTCGTTCACCTTCACGTACACACCGAGTATTCAATGCTCGACGGTGCCGCGCGCATCAAGCCGCTACTCAAGAAAACCGCTGACCTCGGCATGCCGGCTATCGGAATCACTGACCACGGCAATAACCACGGTGCCTTTGAGTTCTACAAAACCGCGAAGGCCAACGGAGTAAAGCCAATCATCGGCATCGAGGCCTACATCACGCCGGGCACAGCGCGCGGTGATCGCACTCGAGTTAAATGGGCCGACGGCGGTGGCGACGACGTATCCGGTTCGGGCGCCTACACCCACATGACACTGCTGGCCCAAAACACGCCGGGCATGTACAACCTCTTCAAGCTGTCTTCGAAGGCTTGGCTCGAGGGCTACTACTTCAAGCCACGCATGGACCGCGAGATTTTGAGTCAGTACGCATCCGGTCTGATTGCCACCACGGGATGCGTCTCGGGCGAAATCCAAACTCGCTTGCGCCTCGGGCAATACGAAGAGGCGCGCAAGGCCGCGGCCGAGTTCCAAGACATCTTCGGCAAAGAAAACTACTTCGCCGAAATCATGGATCACGGACTCGATATCGAACGCCGCACCATGAACGACCTTATTCAACTCGCTAAAGAGTTGGGCATGCCGCTGGTTGCGACCAATGACCTGCACTATGTGAGCGAGCAGGATGCGACTGCGCACGATGCGTTGCTCTGCGTTCAGTCGGGCAGCAACCTGCACGAGCCAAACCGCTTCAAGTTCGACTCTGAAGAGTTCTACCTCAAGACCCCGGCCCAGATGCGCGCCCTGTTTGCCGATTTCCCGGAGGCCTGCGACAACACTATGCTAATCGCCGAGCGCTGCGAGGTTGAGTTCCCCGAGGGCCAGTCGCTCATGCCGGAGTTTCCGGTGCCAGAGGGTCACACCGAGGGTTCCTGGTTCGAAAAAGAGGTAGCCGAGGGCATGCAGCGTCGCTACCGCGGCTCGATTCCCGAGGCTCAAGCTAAACAGGTCGCCTACGAGGTCGAGATCATCAAGCAGATGGGCTTCTCGGGCTACTTCCTGGTGGTCGCAGACTTCATCCGTTGGGCTCGCGAGCAGGGCATCCGCGTTGGTCCGGGTCGTGGCTCGGCGGCGGGTTCGATTGTCGCTTACGCGCTCGGTATTACCGATCTCGACCCGATCGTGCACGGACTCATCTTCGAGCGATTCCTGAACCCCGAGCGTATCTCGATGCCGGATATCGATGTCGACTTTGACGACCGTCGCCGCCCCGAAGTTATTCGCTATGTCACCGAGAAGTACGGTGACGACCGCGTCGCCCAAATTGTCACGTTCGGAACCATCAAGGCCAAGCAAGCCCTCAAGGATGCCGCCCGCGTGCTCGCGATGCCTTACTCGGTGGGCGAGAAGCTCACCAAGGCCGTGCCGCCACCGGTTGTCGGTCGCGAAATGACCCTGACCCAGCTGGTCGAGGAAGAGGTTGACGGCAAGGTCAACGATCGCTTCAACGAGGCCAAGGACTTCCGTGAGCTGATCGCATCCGACGAGGAATCGGCAAAGGTTTTCGAACTCGCAAAAGGCCTAGAGTCGCTCAAGCGCCAGTGGGGTGTTCACGCCGCGGGTGTGATCATGTCGTCGAAGCCGCTGATTGACGTGATTCCGATCATGAAGCGCGAGGATGACGGCGCGATCATCACCCAGTTCGACCAGCCGCCGTGCGAAAGCCTAGGCCTGTTGAAGATGGACTTCTTGGGACTTCGCAACCTCACAGTGCTCGAAGATGCGCTCGCCAACATCAAGCGCAACCGCAACGAGACGGTGGTTCTAGAAGAACTCGATTTGGATGCCGATCAGGCAACCTTCGACCTGCTCAGCCGCGGCGACACCCTCGGCGTCTTCCAGCTCGACGGTGGTCCGATGCGCAGCCTGCTTCGCTTGCTCAGGCCAACCAAGTTCGAGCACATTTCGGCCGCCATCGCGCTCTACCGTCCAGGCCCGATGGGCATGAACTCGCACACCAACTACGCTTACCGCAAAAACGGCGAGCAAGCTGTCGAATCCGTACACCCCGAACTTACCGAGCCGTTGGCTGAGGTTCTTGACCCGACCTATGGCCTGATTGTCTATCAAGAACAGGTGATGGCGGCGGCCCAAAAGGCAGCGGGCTTTTCGCTCGGTCGCGCAGACCTGCTGCGTCGCGCGATGGGTAAGAAGAAAAAAGAAGAGCTGGACAAGCAGTACGAGGATTTCGAAGCTGGCATGAAGTCCAACGGCTTCTCGGCTGGCGCGGTCAAGGCCCTGTGGGACACCCTGCTGCCGTTCGCCGACTACGCGTTCAACCGCGCTCACTCGGCGGCATACGGCGTGGTTTCCTACTGGACCGCATACATGAAGGCTAATTACGCGCCTGAGTACATGGCGGCACTGTTGACTTCGGTTGGCGACTCGAAAGACAAGCTGGGCATCTACCTGAGCGAGTGCCGCCGCATGAACATTCGTGTTTTGCCGCCCGATGTGAATGAATCGATTGCCGCATTCAACGCGATCGGAAACGACATCCGCTTCGGCCTCGGTGCGGTTCGAAACGTCGGCCTCAACGTAGTCGAGGGCATCAAGGCGGCTCGCGAAGAAAAGGGTGCTTTCACCTCATTCCACGACTTCTTGCGCAAGGTTCCAGCCCAGGTCTGCAGCAAGCGCGTCATCGAGAGCCTGATCAAGGCCGGGGCCTTCGATTCCTTCGGCCACACTCGTCGAGCACTCCTCGAGATCCACGAAGAGGCTGTGGATGCGCAATCCAGCCTCAAGAAGAGCGAGGCGATTGGCCAGGTGGATCTATTCGGCGGAATGTTTGCCGAGCAGGGCCTCGCCGATACACCAATCCCAGAGCGCACCGAGTGGCCAAAGAAAGAACTGCTCGCCCTAGAGCGCGAAATGCTGGGCCTCTACGTCAGTGATCATCCGCTGGCCGGCCGCGAAGCCCAACTCGCTCGCTACGCCGAGAGCAGCATCACCGAACTTCTCGAAGACGAAAATCTAAAGGACGGCGAAAACGTCACGGTGGCCGGCCTAATCACCTCGGTTTCGCATCGCGTGGCCAAGAAGTCGGGTAACGCCTACGGCTCAATAACGCTCGAGGACTTCAGCGGCGAGATAACCGTGATGCTCATGGGAAAGAGTTATGTCGAGTATTCAGCCAAACTGGCCACCGACCAGGTCGTGGTGATCAAGGGTCGAGTTTCGCGACGCGACGAGGGCATGAACCTGCACGGCTATCAGATTGAGACGCTGGATGCGGCGGCCGAGGCTACCGGCCCCGTGATCATCAGGTTGCCAGAAACTCAGGCCACCAGCGAGAACCTTGCCGAGCTAGATCGCATCCTTCGGGTTCATCAGGGTAACTCCGAGGTGCAGATTGCTCTGGATTCAGATTCGGGTCGTCGCCTGTTCTTGCTGCCTCAGCGTGTCAAGATTTCGGTAGACCTCATGGGTGAACTGAAGCAGGTCTTTGGCGCGAACTGCCTCAAACTCGACTAGCTCAGCGATGCGCCTGGCTTCAGGTAGTGACGCTGGTGGTAAAGCAGCGCCTCGTCCTCAGCGCCGAGCAGGGTTTGCTCGACATCCACGATGATTACCGCATTGTTCTCGACATTGTGAATCTCGCGCACCTTGCAAATTAGAGCGCTGGTTGCCGAGGTGAAGACCGGCAACTCGTGCGGGCCGCGCTGCCAGTCGTTGGGCACAAATCGCTGAGTGTGATCGGCAGCCATGCGCTGCGCCAAAGCAAGGTTGGTAGCACCAAGGGTGTGAATTGCCACGTGCTTTGCCTGCAACAGGTGAGGCCAGGTGCTCGACCCGCGAGCAACGTTGAAACTGACCAGTGGGGGATTCGAGCCCAGCGAGGTGACCGACGTGGCAGTGAAGCCAACCGGGTCGCCCTCGGCGGTCAGTAGGGTGATTACCGCGACACCGGATGCGTGCCTGCGAAAGGCAGCCTTCAGGCCTTCTGAGGGATCGGTTTCAGCGCTAACGAATTCAGGCATTTCTCAAGGTTATCGGCTGGCTCGGACGCTGCCGGCTCGGTTACGAAATTGGTCGAAGCTACCGCCGGCCAGAACTTGGGCCCTCGCCCGAGTCTACAATTGTGGCTAGGCGAGCAGGGCGAGGTGAATCATGGCGGCAAACGCAGTCATTCGAACGCTCGACCTGTCGGCCAGTCGCATTGACCCGATTCTTGACTCCGCGAGGGTGAATTCAGCGGTTCCGCGTGCGGCCCTTGACATTTCAATCGCGCTCGAACAAATCAAACCGCTTCTGGATGACGTTGGCGCGCGCGGCGAGCAGGCACTCGTCGAGGTAACTCTCACGCGAGACGGGGTAGACCCGCGACCGATTCGAGTTTCTTCGGGTGAACTGCAAAACGCTCTAGCGCAACTCGACCCCGAACTTCGCGCGGCCATCGAAACCTCAATCACACGAGTTCGCGCAGTCAGCCGCGCCACCATGCCGAGCGAGGTCTCGGTCGAGCTCGACTCGGGTGCCGAGGTTCGTCAGCGTTGGATGCCGGTTGACTCGGTGGGCCTGTACGTGCCCGGCGGCAAGGCCGTCTACCCATCTAGCGTGGTCATGAACGTGGTGCCCGCCCAGGTGGCTGGTGTGCCGAGGATCGCGCTCACCAGCCCGGCGCAGGCAGCGTTCGGCGGCAGGCCGCATCCCACAGTCTTGGCCACCGCGGCCCTTCTTGGAGTTGATGAAGTTTACTGCATGGGTGGCCCCGCCGCCATCGCAGCCTTTGCCTATGGATTGCCAAGCGTGCCGCTAGCTCCAGTGTCGATGGTCACCGGACCGGGCAACATTTTCGTTGCGGCGGCCAAGCGCGCGCTTCGCGGTCAGATCGGAATCGATTCGGAAGCCGGCACCACAGAAATCCTGATCATCGCCGATGCCTCGGCGGATGCGCGACTCATCGCCTACGACCTGATCAGCCAGGCAGAACACGACGAGGCTGCGGCATCCGTTCTGGTCACGGATTCACCCGAACTTATCGACCGGGTTCGCCACGAACTCAGCTCGGCGGTGGCGCAGACGTATCACCGCGACCGCGTCACTCAGGCCCTAGCCGGCCAGCAGTCTGCCCTCGTGCAGGTTGCGACCCTGGCTGATGCCATCGCCTTCGCGAATCACTACGCCACCGAGCACCTCGAGATCCTTACCGAAGATCCCGAATCGGTTCTCGCGCACATTACCAACGCGGGAGCGATCTTCTTGGGTGCGAACTCGCCCGTGAGTTTGGGCGATTACATGGCGGGTTCCAATCACGTCTTGCCGACGGGGCAGCAGGCCAAGTTCGGCGCAGGGCTCGGGGTGCACACCTTCTTGCGCCCGCAGCAGGTTATCAACTACTCGAAGGATGCCCTTGCGGCCATCAACACCCAAATCGTGCGCTTTGCCGAGTCCGAGCAACTGCCCGGCCACGGCGACGCGGTTCGGGTTCGCTTCGAAAACTAACCCGCAGCGGTCAAGTTTCGCCATTTTTGGCACATCTTGTGGTCAAACCGTTGCCAAACAGCAACATCTGGCGATTTTTTGTATCTTTTTCGACAGTTTTTGCGTTCTTTCGCAACCAAACGAAGGCCTGATTAGGTCAAACTTCCGCGTCATTTCGGGCTTTTTCAAGATCCGACAAACGCGACACGCCGATTTGTGACGTAACTTGCCGAAGCGACATCCAAACCACAAGATATAGGGGCACCTCGCGATTTTTTATCCACATCTTG
>CAYTNT010000034.1:0-11726 GCA_964439235.1 uncultured Rhodoluna sp.
GGGGGACTGAAACTCCATTTGAGGCTCTAATTTAGTCGATTAGACCAAATCGCCGACCTCGACCGACCTCTGCGGGGCCTAGCCGGTCGCGAGCAGACCTCAGGATGCCACTATGCGCTAGCCGCGAGCAGCCTCGTCGAGAGTGTCAAAGGCTAGCGCGGCAAGCAGGGCTGATCCCTGGCTCAGCGTCGAATCGTCGAATACGGCCTTGTTCGAGTGGTTGGTCTCTGCCTTGGTGTGGTCGCGGTCAGGTGGGCAAGCACCCATGAAGATGAATGCGCCCGGAATCTCTTCGACAATCGATGCAAAGTCTTCGCCGCCGGTGATCGGGTGCTGCAGATCTAAGAAGCGCGAACCGCCGTTGGGGAGTTTGCCGAATGCGTCATCCACGATGCGCTTGGTGCGTTCGACGGCACCGTGGTCGTTGACCAAAACCTTGGTGAACGGGTGGAACTCGACCTCGCCAGTGACTCCGTGGGCCTTGGCCACCGAGTCAACGAGCTGCGTGACGCCGGCCTTGATGGCATCCGTAATGTCTTGTGAGAAGGTTCGAATGGTTGCGCCAAACTGGGCAGTCTCGGGAATCACGTTTTCGGTGTGGTCGTCGCCAGCCTTGATCCAACCGATGTTGATTACGGCAGGTTCGAAGGTTGAGATTTGCTTGGTGACCACGGTCTGCAGTGCCTGAGCAGCCTCAAGCATCGGCGAGATTGGGTCCTTCGACAACCAAGGCATCGAACCGTGCCCGCCCTGACCCTTGAAGGTGACGGTCATGCCACCAGCCGAGGCCATTAGTGGCCCAGGGCGACTGCCAAACATGCCGAGCGGGTACGCGCTGAAGACGTGGATGCCGTAAGCCGCAATCGGCTTCTGGCCCGAGACCAGGTGCAGGCCCTCTTCGAGCATCACGTCAGCACCGCCGTGACCTTCTTCGCCAGGCTGGAACCACACGACAACGTTTCCTTTGAGTCGGTCGGCGTGGGTGGCCAAGAGGTGGCATGCGCCAATCGCCATCGCCATGTGCAGATCGTGACCGCAAGCGTGCATGAAACCGTTGGTCGAGGCGAACTCGAGTCCGGTGTCTTCGATTACCGCAAGGGCATCCGTGTCGGTGCGCAGCAGAACAGTCGGACCCTCTTGCTTGCCGCGAATCAGCATCGCGAAGCCCGAGGTACGCTCGCTCCTGAAAATCTCACCGAGACCCTCGATGGATGCGATGCAGCGTTCAGTGGTCTTGTAGTTCTCGAGTCCGAACTCGGGAATCTGGTGAAGGTCGCGACGAATCTGAGTCAGGACCTGCGAGTACTTTGCGGCTTCTTCGGCGTATTCTGCGTAGCTCATGTGCCCATTCTCGCACCGTTAACCTTGAGAAATGTTCTTCGAGTCGATGCATCCGAGTTGGCAAGCGTTGCTGGCCGATCAGCGCGGGCTACTCCAAGAAATTGAAAGGCAGGTGCCGCGCGATGTTTTGCCTCCGCACGAACTCGTAATGGCCGCGTTCGCTCGACCGGTGGGTGAGGTGCGAGTGGCGATTATCGGTCAAGATCCGTATCCGACACCTGGGGATGCGATTGGGCTCGCCTTCGCGATTGCGCCCGGCCGCCTGCTGCCGAGAAGTCTGCGCAACATCATGCTCGAGCTCGCCACCGATGCCGAGCAGAACCCCAGCGAGTTTATGCGGCCGCCTTCGGTGGGTGGCGACCTTGCGCGCTGGCAGTATCAAGGCGTGCTGCTGCTCAACCGCGAGCTAACCCTGCCCGGCTACCAAGGTTGGCGCGAGTTCACGCAAATAGTCATCGAGCGCCTGAATCGACAGCTGGGCGGCAAACTGATCTTGATTCTTTGGGGTGCAACTGCCCAGCAGCTCAAACCGTTGGTTGAGCCGGGGCGGGCGATTTGCTCGGCACATCCGAGCCCGTTGAGTGCAAGACGCGGCTTCTTCGGCAGCCGGCCGTTTAGCGGCGTGAATCGCATCCTGACTTCTGATGGCCAGCCGAAAATAGACTGGAGCTGTTAGAGGAGGGTTCGTGCCACTTGATTCAGAGTCGCGCTGGCGACTGGTTCGTATGATGCGCAATAAGCCGCAGCCGGTGCAGAGCGGCGAGATCCTCGTGCGCCCGGTTGCGCCTGATGACCTCGTGCAGATTCTCGACATCTACAACTACTACGTGAACAACAGCGTGGTCACCTTCGATCTCGAGCCGCTAAAGCTCGCCGACTGGGAGGAAAAGCTGCGCTACCTGAGCGGCCTCGAGTTGCCTTTCATCGTGGCGACCACCGAGTCTGGGCAGGTGGTTGGCTTTGCGTACGTTGCCCCTTGGCGTCAAAAGGCTGCATACCGACGCACGGTCGAAGACAGCATCTATCTGAAACCCGCAGCGATTGGCAAGCGCATCGGCACCAAGTTGCTCGGTGAGCTGATTGAGAGATCCAAGGTCGCCGGCGTGCGAGAAATTGTTGCCGTCATTTCAGACAAGGGTGCCGAGTCTTCGATCGCTCTGCACGAACGATTTGGCTTCAAACACCACGGGCACTTGGGCAAGGTCGGCTTCAAGTTTGGTCGCTGGCTTGGCACAGTGTTGATGCAAAAGAGCCTGTAAGAATCTTTGGAATTTTCTGAATCTTGCTTGTGGGAGCTCTTCGCGGTCGACCTTAGTTCGTAGGCTAAGAGCGTGAATAAAAGGTATTGGGCAATTGCGGGGGCGGCCCTGTTGGCCGCGGTTGGATTTACGCCTGCCCAAGCTGCCACAAACAACAACACTCTTAACTTCGACTTCGACACTGTAGGTCTCCTCGTCAAGTACGAGCCGGGGGTTCCAGCAATTGCTCGCAACGGTGAACCAACGGGCGAAAACGCTGCGGGAGCTAACCTCGTTGCCGGTTCAGACCTGGGGCAGGGATGGCACTCGGTAGCAATCGCTGGCAACCCTGACACGCAAAAGTCATGGCAGATTGCTCAGCGTTTGCTCGTCGACCCGAGAGTCGCTGCGGTTGACCTGGACCGCGTGATGAAGGTCAGCTCGGTATCGACCAGTGTTCAGCCCGCTAGTCGAGTGCTCACGGTGACCCGAGCCGCTTCGGCCGTGCGATCGGTTCGAGCGGTTGACGCGTTCGTCGCTAGCTCGCCGACCAAGGCCCGAGTGAGCCTCAAGTGGGCGCAGCCGGCATCCCTGGGTTCTGGCAAGCTTGCGGGTTACCGAATCTCATATCGAGTCGACAACGGCCCTTGGCAGACACTAACCGCTAGTACTCGTTCGCGGGCAACCGGATTCACGGTTACCTCGGGTCTTGCAGCCGGTTCAGAGTATGCGTTCCGTGTCGCTGCAGTGACAACGCAAAACGGCGCCACTCGCGTCGGCGCATTTTCTGCACCTGCAACAGTGGTGCCGACCGCTGCTCCCGCTGCTCCAGTTCTAGTCAGCGGCATCTCGATCAACGCTAAGTTTCCGACCGTGAAGTGGCTCGAACAAACCCCTGCGCAAAAGGGCGGCGCTTCGACTAGCTATCTGGTCACCGCTTCGGCCGAGGGTGTTCCCGCGGTCAATTGCGAGACCACCAGCTCAAGTTGCACACTCACGGGAATGAACGACGGCATCACTTACAAGGTGGCTGTGGTCGCCAAGAACAAGCGAGGCTCGGCACAGAGCGCTGCCGAGTTCAAGCCGGCAGATGTGTATTACGGCAAGCAGTGGTGGCTCTGGGGTTCGAACGGCGTGAACGCCTCGACCGCCTGGAGCATCAGCACTGGCTCACCGAGCGTTGTCGTAGCAGTGCTGGACACCGGCATCACCAAGCACCCGGATCTAGACGCTAACGTCGTCGCGGGTTATGACTTTGTTTCGTCAGCGCGGGCGGCAGGGGATGGCAACGGATGGGATGCTGACCCGAGCGACCCAGGCGATGCCAGGGGATCCCAGTCGAGCTCGTGGCACGGAACCCACGTCGCCGGCTTGATTGCCGCATCCAGCAATTCGATCGGTGTTGTCGGTGTAGCCCCGAATGTGAAAATTCAGCCCGTTCGTGTTCTAGGCAGCGAGGGTGGATCAACTTCCGACCTGATCGCCGGACTTCGTTGGGCCGCTGGTTTGAGTGTGCCAGGAGTGCCAACCAACCCAACGCCAGCCAAGGTAATCAACATTTCAATGGGAACCGATACGCCTACGCCGTGCCGCCTTCCTGGGCAGACCCTCGGCGCCACCGAAGAGGCTCTAGCCGCCGTCAAGGCTGCCGGAGTCACCACCATCACAGCCGCCGGAAACTTCAACATGCCCGCTGCGTATTCCTACCCTGGCAACTGTTACCCGACCATCAACGTGGGTGCCACCAACTTCTCGGGTGACCGCGCGGTTTACTCGAACTACTCGATCCTGGATCCAGAGTCAGGTGAATTCATCGGCGTTGACGTGTCGGCACCGGGCGGCGACCACACTGATGCGATTGGAACTCCGGAAGGGACAAACGGAAGAATCCTTTCCACCATCAACGCAGGCAAGACAATTCCCGAGAATGCCGACTATGGGTTCCAGGAAGGCACCAGCATGTCGGCACCTGTGGTTGCCGGTGTAGTTGCTCTGCTCTATTCGGTGCGACCCACGTTGACGTTTGAACAGGTGTGGACAGTGGCAATCCAGCCGACTCTGACTCCGTTCCGCGAGGGAACCACGTGCGCGACCAAGAAGATTTGCGGCGGCGGAATCGTTAACGCTGCAGGGGCGCTAGCTGCTGTTCTGAACATGCCTTAGGGCAACGGGATGCGCATGCGCGCAAAGACAAAAAGACCGGCCACTGGCCGGTCTTTTTTTGGTGCGGAAGGTGGGACTTGAACCCACACGCCTCGCGGCGCTAGAACCTAAATCTAGTGCGTCTGCCAATTTCGCCACTCCCGCGTGACTCGAACAATCTTAGTGCACGCGCGGCTGTGGATAACTTGCGGGGCAGAACCCGCAACTGAGCAACAATCCCTTGCATGATTTCCTCGCAGCAACTTGCCGCACAGGTTCGTCAATCGTTGATTGATTCGCTCGACTCGATTGAAGAGCTCGGCGAATCGCGTCCCGCAGCCAGCAGTCGTCTCGAACTGCTGCGAGATTCCGAGGCTGAGATCACCGGCTATGGGCCGCTGCAAGAGTTTCTCGAGGATTCCGAAATCGAGGAGATTTGGATCAACGAACCCAACCTGATTCGGTGCGTGCGAGGTGGGGTTGTCACTGCGCATCCATGCCGGTTATCAAACACGCAGATTGACGCGATAGTTCAGCGAATGCTGATTGGCACCGCACGTCGCATCGACCGACTCAATCCATTCGTTGACGCGACGCTGCCCGACGGCAGTCGCTTGCACGTGGTCGCACCACCTATTTCGATGGGCAACTGGCTCGTGAACATTCGCAAGTTTCCAGAGCGATCCTGGAACCTCGCAGAACTTTGTGTCCGAGACTCACTCGATCAAGCTCAAGCCCAAAAGCTTTCGGGTTTGGTTCGCGAAGGCGCTAACCTGCTGGTTTCGGGGCCGACCCACGCAGGCAAAACCTCGATGGTGTGCGCACTGCTCGGCGAACTGCCTGCAGACAAGCGCATTGTTTCGGTTGAGGACACGTTCGAGTTACGTTTAGCAAACCAAGACTGGGCGGCCATGCAGACCCGGCTATCTGTTTCAGATACTGGCAGCCGGGCCGATCTGAGGCGCCTCGTGCGCGAATCCCTGAGAATGCGGCCGGATGCGTTGGTAGTCGGCGAGGTGCGCGGTGCCGAAGCGCTTGACCTGCTCGTTGCCATCAACTCGGGCATCCAAGCTTTCGGAACAATTCACGCAAACAACGCTGCTTCGGCGATCGAGAAGTTTGCTCTCTTGGCATCCATGGCCGAGAAGAACCTCGACTTTGAAACAGCGATTCGACTTGTGCGCAGTTCAGTATCGGTAGTAGTGCAACTCGGCTTTACTAGTGGTCGCCGACGAGTCCTCGAGGTTTTGGAGGTATCCAATCCATGACCACTTTGGTGATTAGCAAGACGTCTTTGAGCGCTCTTTGGGGAGTTGTCGCTGCCGGCCTGGGCTTCGGTATCTGTCTTGCTGTTTTTCACTCTCTGACCCTTGGGCTATGTCTGGCCGCGGTGTTGTCTGCCTCTGTGCTGCAGCTATCAAAAGCCCGAGCCCTGGCATCGGAGCTCTCAAACTCAAGACTGGTTCCAGAGCTTGCTGAGTCGTTGGCCAACTCTCTAAATGCCGGGCTAAGCCTGATCGAATGCTTTGAAGATCTCTCTCGAAGCAACAACACGAGGCTTGCTGCCAAGGCGCAACAGATGTCGGCAATTCTGGATTCAAACTTAGGCACCTCAGGGAAGCTCTCTAGTTGTGCTCAGCTGATTTCCTGCAGAGAAGCCGATGTGCTGTTTCAACTGTTGGAGGCTGCCGCTGTTTTCGGAGACCGCAAGCTAAATCAGATACTCATCGGTTTCGCCAAGCGAACTCGAGAACTGCACGCGCTCGAGGATGAACTCAAATCAAGGCTTGGCTGGATCAAAGGAACTGCAACTCTGGCCAGGTTTGCGCCTTGGATAGTCGTTTTGTTTCTGTGTTTTCGACCCGAAGCAGCAGCGGCGTTCAATACTCCAACGGGTGCAGGGGTCTTGATTTCTGGCCTGGTCGCTTCGGAGTTGGCAAGGCGCATGATCAACGCGGCGGCCGGGGTTAGACCCGCTCAAAGGTCGTTCCAAATTGGCGGCACGGCCGCAGTTTTGGAGACCGCATGAACGAAGGCTATTTCGCAGTGATTTTTGCTCTGGCAGCCGGATTTGGAGTGCTTTGGAGCCTGACTCCAGCATCCAGTTTGTCTGCGCGAATCGAGCCCCAACTGGTTTTTCGCTCGAACGCCAGTCTCAGAGTTTCGACCGCTGACAAATTGAGGCAGATATTTCGGCGTTCGAAACCAGCGGCTTCGGTCAGGCAGAGTGTACAGGCGGCGGATTTTGGCTTGTTGTTGGGGTCGGTGCTCTCTAACGGAGAAACGGTGGTTGGTGCACTCGATTGGGTGTCGCAGCGACTAACCGGTTCGTTAGGCCGTGAGTTGCGCAAAACTGTCTTGGCGCTTCACACCGGATCAAGTTTGAGCCTCGAGCTGGCGCGAATGTCTTCTCAACCGCGATTCAGTTCGTTTGCCGAAACTCTCGAGCGGCTTGCCCGTGCAGCAGAGTTCGGCACCGATGTCGCCGAGCAAGTTCAAGTTCTCGCAGACGCATCCCTATCAAGTCACCGGGTGGATTTGCTGGCTCGACAGAGCAAAACCGAGCTTCGAATGCTTCTTCCACTGGTCTTTCTGATTCTGCCGACCACGATTCTTTTTGCCGTCTATCCGAGTCTGTTGATGTTGCAGCTGATTGAAATCTGACAGACCAAACCACCGTGCGAAACAAAAATGCCAAACCAATACGAAAGGAACCCGAATGAAGAAATTGCTTACAGATGATCGAGGCGATGTGCCGGGCTGGGTGCTGGTCACCCTCATGACTGCCGGTCTGGTCGTTTTGCTCTGGGGCCTCGCGGCTCCCGCACTGAAGGGCGTCTTCGACCAAGCTTTGACGAAGGTCGCCCAATTCTGAGTTGCCCGACTTTGAGGGGCCGGATTTTGCGGATCCCGAGCGATCGCGGCAGCGCAACTCTCGAGTTCACTCTGCTGGCGTCATTTTCGACAATCGTCTTCGGGCTCTGTCTGACGCTCACGCTGGTGGCCCTCACCAAGGCGCATGCCCAGAGCGCACTGTCCCAATCCGCGCGAGAGCAGTTCTACCTTGGAGCAAACTACTCCACGGCCGAATCCAAAGTCTCACAGGCCAGCGAACTTCAAACGCGTCTCGAGCGTCATTTATCGGGTTGGCCATTCCCGATTCGCGTTCGTACCGTCTCGGTTCAAACACTAAGCATCGAGTCGTTGGATTTCGCCATCGTTACTGCCGACTTTGCCCCTCTGAACCCTGATCTGCCTGCATTGAAACTTCGAGAAACAACTCTGGTGGTGATCGAGGATGCCTAGAGTCGCGAAAGCTGCAAGAAACGAATCTGGTTCGGTTGCAATCGAGACCCTGTTCTGGCTTCTTGGACTACAGCTGCCGATGCTCGCACTCTTCTTCGTAGTGGCCTCCGCCCAGGCAGATCTGTCTAGGACCGAGTCGCTAATCAGGGAATCAGCCCGAGCGACCCTGATGGTGTTGGAGCGAGACCCCGTCGTGTCGTCAGATTTCGAGAGTAGGGCTCAGAGCACCGTCCGCTCAATACTCGCCGCAGCAGCTAAATCGCTGAATTCAATACATGAAATGCCAAACGCCCTAGTTTCCTGCGTGCCGGCAGGCCAGTGCAGTTACTTGAGTTTCTCTTTGCCGGCCAGGCCCGAGAAGTGGCAACCTCGGCTTCAGATACTGTTCGCGGCACCGACGGCATCAGTGCAATGAGCTCCCTGCCATTACACCTCGGGTACGCGGCAACCTTGGCGGCCGTTGCGCTAACCGCGGCATCTCTGCAGGATCTCGAGCTCAGACGAGTCGAAACTCAACAGGTCGCCGACGCGCTCGCACTTCGCAGCGTTGCACTCGGCACGTTGAACGAACGCATCCTCGCTAACGAGCTCGAACAATTCTGGAGCCGAGACTTCGTGCCGGTGGCGCTCGAGGCATCCTCGCAAGATGGCGGCATCACACACCGGATGCGATTCTGCCGGCTAGTTCAACCTTGGACTCTGCTCTGGCTCGACTCCTCGCTTAGCAGGGTTCAGATTTGCGCTGAGTCGTTGGCCCGCGAGGTTGGCTTCGGCACGAACTGAGGAATGTAGCGCCACATCAGTAGTGCACCGAAGATACCTAGAACACCGAATGCGCTCATCGCGCTCGCAACTGAACCGGTAAGGACCGTAAACCAAGAAAGCAGTGGCGAACTGGCCGCTACGGCACCATCAACCAAGACTCGATAACCGCCGAGGAACTCGTTTCGAGCGTCGGGCGGTGCGAGATCAGCACCCAGCACCAAAATCAACCCGCTGCCGAGACCGTTGGCGAGGGCCATCACGAGGCACAGCCACAGGAACCCAGTTGCGTCGTGGGCTAATCCCACAACCATGTGGGCGACACCGAGGCCAATCAACGTGGGAACCGCCGACCAAACGCGACCGAACTTGTCCATGATTTGGCCGGATGTGTAAAACAAAGCGAAGTCCAGCGCGGCGGCGATGCCGATGTAAAGAGCCGTTTGTGCGGGCGGTAGGCCTATCGTCAACGCCCAAAGCGGAAGCCCGACCACCCGAGTAGTGCGCAGCATTCCAACGATTGCCGAGCCAACGCCCACGGTCAGCAGTTTCTTGCGTTCGCGCCAAAGAATTTGCCGGATCGTCGATGTTTGGAGCTCTTCGACTCTTCCATCGTTGTTCAGTCGACTAAACACGAGAACCAGCATCGACAGCACCATCGCGCCCGCCGAAAGCCAGAAGACGGCATCCACGTCAAATAAGAAGATCACGCCAGCTGCAAGCATGGGGCCGATAAACGAACCCAGCCGGAACATGCCACCAAGAATCGAAATCGCTCTCGCCCGCTGTTCGAATGGCACGGTTTCGGCAAGGTATGCGTGGCGCGCCAAGGCGAAGACCGCTGCGGCAAAGCCAACCACCAACACACCAGATGCCAGCAGCCAAATGTTTTTTCCGAGAACAGCAACCAGGATGCCCAGAGCGGCCGCAGCTGCCGAGAACAGCATGGATTTGCGCTCGCCGAGCCGGTTTACGACTCGGGCGGCCGGAATGTCGGCGATGACGGTTCCGATCATCACGAAACCGGCGATTATCGCTGCCTGGGGAATCGAAGCACCGAGTGCCTCCGCGCTCGCCGGGATCATCGGCACTAGCGCATACTCGCCAGTTGAAAACAGGGCAGAAGGTATGAAAACTGGCGCAATCAGCGATGAAATCTGGTACTTGTCGCGCCCCTTGGCCATTGCTCAAGCCTAAACTAGTCGGGTCATGGCTGAACTTGATCTAACCCCAGAAATCCGCGAACTCCGCGCTACGTTTTCTGACATCCTGCACGTGGTTGATCCAGCCGCTTTGAACGCATCCATCGCCGAATTGAAGACCAAGGCGGCCGAGCCAAATCTTTGGGACGACCCTTCTGCGGCTCAGAAAATCACCTCGGCTCTGAGCCACAAACAGAGCATGGCCGACAAGCTCGCCGACATTGAGCAGCGATTGAGCGACATCGACGTTCTGATTGAGATGGCCAACACCGAGGATGACGCAGCGGTCAAAGCCGAGGCTAAGGCCGAAGTAGCCGAACTCCAACGACTCATCGGCGATCTCGAGATCCAGACCCTGCTCAACGGCGAATACGACTCGCGCGGGGCAGTGGTGACGATTCGCAGTGGTGCCGGCGGCGACGACGCCACCGACTTTGCCGAGATGCTGATGCGCATGTACCTGCGCTACTGCGAAAAGCACTCTCTGCCCGCGCAGGTGCTCGACACCTCATACGCCGAAGGTGCTGGCATCAAGTCGGCAACCTTCGAAATCGACGCAGACTACGCGTTCGGAACCCTGAGCGTCGAAGCCGGCACGCACCGACTGGTCAGGATGAGTCCGTTCGGAGCAGCGGGCAAGCGCCAAACCAGCTTCGCCGCTGTCGAGGTTGTTCCGCTGGTGGCTCAAACCGAGGCAATCGAGATTCCAGATAACGAAATCCGAGTGGATGTGTTTCGTTCGTCCGGACCAGGCGGTCAAAGTGTCAACACCACCGACTCGGCCGTGCGCATCACCCATCTGCCTAGCGGAATCGTGGTCAGTTGCCAGAACGAGAAATCGCAGATTCAGAACAAGGCAGCTGCGATGCGTGTTTTGCAATCTCGCCTTCTTGAGATTCGCCGCCGTGAAGAAGACGCCAAGAAGAAGCAGATTGCGGGTGACGTAAAGGCTAGCTGGGGTGAACAGATGCGCTCGTACGTTCTAGCGCCGTACCAGATGGTCAAAGATCTGCGAACCGAGTACGAGGTCAACAACCCGAATGCCGTTTTTGACGGTGACCTCGACGGCTTCATCGCTGCCGGAATCCGCTGGCGCAAGACCCAGGGCTAGTTCGGGTATCCAACCCCTAGATTGCCGTGCCGCTAAGCCGTTTTGCGGCACCACCAACCTAGGCTTGAAGCACCATGATCAGCATCAGCAAAGTCACCAAAACCTACAAGGGTGCCCAACGTCCGGCACTCAACGAGGTGTCGATCGAAATCGAAAAGGGTGACTTCGTTTTCCTCGTGGGTGAATCGGGTTCGGGCAAGAGCTCGCTCATGCGCCTAATGCTCCGCGAAGACACTCCGACCAAGGGAAGCGTTTTTGTCCTGGGCGAAAACTTGAGCAAGATTCCGGGCAGACGCATCCCGAACTTTCGCCGCAAGCTGGGCGTGGTGTTTCAGGATTTCAGGCTCCTGCCTAACAAGACCGTTCACCAGAACGTGGCTTTCAGCCTCGAAGTGATCGGCAAATCTCAGGGCTTTATCCAGACCGCTGTTCCAGACGTGCTCCGCTTGGTGGGCCTCGAAGAGAAGGCCGATCGTTACCCTTCGCAGCTTTCAGGTGGTGAGCAGCAGCGCGTAGCGTTGGCCCGTGCCATCGTAAACAAACCTGCGATTCTGCTTGCCGATGAACCAACCGGAAACCTCGACCCGGCCACCTCGAACGACATCATGGCCCTGATTGAACGCA
>CAYTNT010000035.1:0-11419 GCA_964439235.1 uncultured Rhodoluna sp.
TATCTAATAGATTTGTCGCATGTCTCGCGTCATTGACTTCAACAACGTTTCGGTTTTCCGTGAAAAGCGGGCGATCCTCAACAACGTCGACTGGCAGGTCGAGGCAAACCAGCGCTGGGTCGTTATTGGCCCCAACGGAGCAGGAAAAACCACCTTGCTGCGTGTAGCCGCCGCCCAGATTCACCCATCGCAGGGGCAGGCAGAGATTTTGGGTGAACGTCTGGGTGAGATTAACGTTTTCGACCTGCGCACCCGAATCGGTTTTGCCTCGAGCGCCCTCGCATCCCACATTCCAAACAGTGAATCAGTGCTGGATGCGGTTATGACAGCGAGTTACGCAGTTACCGGACGCTGGAACGAGAAATACGACGACATCGACGAGCGTCGCGCACGTCGAGTGCTCTCGGAATGGAAGCTCTCGGACTTCGCCGACCGCGCGTTTGGCACCCTGAGCGACGGTGAGCGCAAGCGTGCGCAAATCGCCAGAGCGGTAATGCCAGACCCAGAATTGCTGCTGCTGGATGAGCCGGTGTCGAGCCTCGACCTTGCGGCTCGCGAGCAGACCCTGAGCATCATCAGCAAGTACGCACAGTCGCCTTATGCGCCCGCGATGGTAATGGTTACCCACCACCTTGAAGAGATCCCGGCTGGCTTTACTCACGCACTGATAATCCGCGAAGGACAAATCTTTGCCGCTGGCGATATCAACTCGACCCTTACAAGCGAGAAGATTTCAGAGGCTTTCGGATTCAGTCTCGTGGTTACGCAAGAGGCAGGACGCTTCAGGGCAAGAGCCGCTCACTAGGCATCCCGCTAAGACCTCGGGGCATCAGCGTCGACCGAGCTATCTTCGCCTTCATTCTGTCAGCGCAATCCTAGATTTTCCTCTCGGGCATCTGGTATGCTTTTCCCTTAGTGCCAAAAGTGATCTGGCAATCCTTTTTCGAAAACTATGAGGAAGTAAAGCAATGAAGGCAGAGATCCACCCAAAGTATGAGCCAATCGTGTTCCGCGACCTGGCATCGGGTGTAGCGTTCTTGACTCGCTCGACTGTTACCAGCAGCAAGACCATCGAGTGGGAAGACGGCAACACCTACCCAGTGTTCGACGTTGAAATCTCTTCGGCTTCGCACCCGTTCTACACCGGCAAGCAGCGCATCATGGACTCGGCCGGTCGTGTCGAGCGCTTCAACGCTCGCTACAAGGGCTTCGGTGCCTAAGCCTCACCAAAACTTGAAAAACCTCGGAGAAATCCGAGGTTTTTTCTTTTTCTAAGGCGAAGAGGTTGCCAGAGATCCTGTTAGAACTGCCTGACTGGCCATCCACGATCGGCAACCGCCTCGGGTTTGCCGTTATTGCGCAGATAGGTAGCAAAACTTTCGGCCTGCGCCGCAGCCCAGGTCTTCTGCACTTGCTGCATGTCTTTGAGCTCTGCGGGTAGCTTGCTGGCGAAACGCTTTGCGATGGCCTGCATGACCCTGCCGGCTGCAATCGCATCCGCCGAGGCATTGTGAGCATCGCTCAGTTGAACCCCGTAATGGGCCGCAACCACCTCGAGACGCCGTTTGCCCTGGCGATAAGTGTCTACGCCCTTGTCGATCACCAGTGGGTCAAGCACCAGCCAAGGCTCGTCAAGGGGCTGCAAACCATGTCTGAGCGCTTCGTAATGCAGGATTGTGAAATCGTAGGGTGCGTTGTAGGCGACCACGGGAATGCCGCGAGCGAAACAGTCGCGAATCGCCTCTAGCAGCTCTGAGACCACATCTTTGGCGGGGCGACCCTGTTCGCGGGCGATCTCGGTTGTGATGCCGTGAACCGAAGAGGCTGAGGTTGGGATTTCGATGCCAGGATTCGCAAGCCACTCGGGACGGTCTTGAACAAGCTCTCCGTTGGCGTCAAGCTCGACGAGGCAAGCTGTGACAATCCTTGACTCGCGCAGGTCGAGACCGGTTGTCTCGGTATCAAACACGGCCAGGCGCTGGCTCCATGCCGGTGCGGAGTCGAAATCGAAGGATAGTTGATTCACAGTCGTAGCCTAGGGCTGCCCTAGGACACTAATCCCACGCCACGCGAGAGCTCGAGAGCAGCTGCCTCGTGATTCAGCGAGAAGATGTGGAGGCCGGGAGCACCCGCGGCAAGCAGATCGAGTCCGAGTTGGATGCTGTAATCCATTCCGATTCGACGCGCTTCATCATCCGTGGTGGCAAACTCAAGCTTCGCCAGCAGTGGCTGGGGGATGCTCGCGCCTGACAATTCTGCCATGCGAATCACGTTCTTGGCGTTGGCAATGGGCATTAGGCCCGGAATGATCGGCAGCTCAACACCGTGCCGCTGATTGGTCTGCACGAGACGCTGATAAGCCTCCACCGTAAAGAACAGTTGCGTCATCGCGAAGGTTGCACCAGCATCCTGCTTCAGTCGAAGCACGTTCGCATCATGCTCGAGCGACGGGGATTCGGGATGGACCTCAGGAAACGCTGCAACGCCAACCTCGCAGTCAAACTCCTGCCGCGCTAGCTTCACCAACTCAAGCGCCGTCTTCAATTCACCGCGCTCAAGCGCATCCGGCTGGTCTTTCGGTGAATCACCGCGCAGGGCAAGGATGCTGGTAACGCCCGCGGAACGGTAGCGTTCAATAATCTCGCGCGTTGAGTCTTTGGTGGCCCCTACGGCAGTTAGGTGGCCGATGGTTAGCACCTGCGGAGCCATTCTTTCGACGATGGCAAATGATTTTTCGCGGTTGCTTCCGCCCGCTCCATAAGTTACTGAGACGAAGTCTGGGTTCACCGCGAGCAGTCGGTCGAAGGCGGCCCAGAGCCTGTCGAGCCCTGCGTCATCCTTCGGCGGAAAGAACTCGAACGACAGCGAAGGTGATGAGTCCTGCTCGCGCGCTTGCAAAACCGCGGCCACAGAGGATGCCTTCTGGGCGGGCAAAGGTTCGCGAATAGGGTCAGCCATTCGCCAAGTATATCGAACGACGGGTCGGTTAGAATTGAGAGCCTATGTTCCCAAGCCGTTCTCAAGCGCTCCTCGATGCGGTGAAATCTCGAGTTGTAGTCGCTGACGGCGCCATGGGAACGATGATTCAAGAAGCCAATCCGGCGCTTTCCGATTTCGAGAACCTCGAGGGTTGCAACGAAATCCTGAACATTACCCGCCCAGACATCATTGGCGGGATCCACCGAACCTATCTCGCCGCTGGCGCTGAGGCCATCGAAACCAATACCTTTGGTGCGAACCTTCCAAACCTCGCCGACTACGGAATCGCAGACCGCATCGAGGAACTTGCGCGTGCCGGTGCTGAAATTGCTCGCGAGGCCGCCGACGAGTTCTCGGCAGAGCGCCAGCGCTGGGTACTCGGTTCGATTGGTCCAGGCACCAAGCTGCCGAGCCTCGGTCACGAGAAGTTTTCGGTGCTCAGGGATGCATACCAACGCGCCGCTGTCGGCCTGATTAAGGGCGGAGCGGATGCCCTGCTCATCGAAACCGCTCAGGATCTGCTGCAGGCGAAGTCCGCGATCATTGGAGCCAAGCGTGCGATGGCGGAATGCGAGCAGCGCATCCCAATCTTGGTTTCGGTGACCATTGAGACCACTGGCACGATGCTGCTCGGCAGTGAAATCGGAGCCGCGCTTACGGCTTTGGCGGCCCTGGGTATCGACGCAATTGGCCTCAACTGCGCAACGGGGCCAGCCGAGATGAGTGAGCACGTTCGCTACCTCTCGAAATACTCCGAGCTGCCGCTGGTGGTGATGCCAAACGCGGGCTTGCCGCAAATCGGTCCGAACGGTGCGGTTTATCCACTCACACCTAGCGAGCTTGCCTCGGCCCACCTCCAGTTTGTTCGAGAGTTCGGCGTTGGTTTGGTCGGCGGCTGCTGCGGCACGACACCTCAACACATCTCAGAGCTCGCGAAATCGGTAGCGGGATTGCGCCCGAGCGAACGCCGAGTTACCGACGAACCAGGACTCGCCAGCCTCTACCAACACCAACCCTTCGACCAAACCATGACCTACCTGTCAATCGGGGAGCGCACCAACGCAAACGGATCCAAGGCGTTTCGTGAGGCGATGCTCGCTGAGAACTGGGAGGAGTGCCTTGAAATCGCCAAGTCGCAGACCCGTGAAGGCGCACACCTCCTCGACGTCTGCGTCGACTACGTTGGCCGTGACGGTGTTCGGGATGCCCGTGAGCTGATCAGCCGGCTCGCGACGGCTACCACCTTGCCTCTGGTTCTCGACTCGACCGAACCGCAGGTAATTGAAGCTGGACTCGAGTGCATGGGCGGTCGCGCCATGGTCAACTCGGTCAACTACGAGGATGGCGACGGACCAAACTCTAGGTTCGCGAAGATGATGCCGATTGTGCGCGAGCACGGAGCCGCAGTGGTCGCACTCACCATCGATGAGGAGGGGCAGGCTCGAACCGCCGACAAGAAGTTCGAGATCGCTAGTCGACTGATCACTGACTTGACTCAAAACTGGGGGATGCGCCTTGTCGACATCACCGTCGACGCCCTGACCTTTCCGATTGCCACTGGTCAGGACGAGACTCGACGCGACGCGATTGAGACCATCGAAGCCATTCGACGCATAAACCAGGCTTTTCCAGGCGTACAAACCACACTCGGAATCTCAAACGTAAGCTTCGGGCTCTCTGCCGCGGCGCGCCACGTCTTGAACAGCGTGTTCCTGCACGAATGCGTCAAGGTAGGGCTCACCTCGGCGATTGTTCACGCGGCAAGAATCATGCCGCTGGCCAAGATTCCGCAAGATCAGCTCGACGCGGCAATGGATCTGATCTACGACCGCCGCGCATACGACGCAGACGGAAACGTCACTTTTGACCCGCTAACTCGTCTGCTCGATGTTTTCAGCGGCGTGGATTCGCAGAGCGCACGGCAAACCCGAGCCGAAGAGCTGGCCGCAATGCCGCTGGAGTCGCGCCTAAAGCAGCGAATCATCGACGGCGAAAAGAAGGGTTTGGATGCCGACCTCGACGAGGCTCTGGCTACTGGGATGCCAGCTTTGGCAATCATCAACGATCACCTGCTCTCAGGGATGCAGGTAGTCGGCGAACTTTTCGGCAAGGGCGAGATGCAACTGCCGTTCGTGCTGCAGTCGGCCGAGGTCATGAAGGCTGCCGTGGCCCACCTCGAGCCGTTTATCGAACGCACAGACGAGACGGGCAAGGGGCGCATCCTGCTGGCCACGGTGCGCGGTGACGTGCACGACATCGGCAAGAATCTGGTTGACATCATCCTGAGCAACAACGGCTTCGAAACCGTAAACATCGGAATCAAACAGACCATCTCAGAAATCATTCGACAGGCTGAAGAGAACAACGTTGATGTGATCGGCATGAGCGGCCTTCTGGTCAAATCAACGCTGATCATGAAAGAAAACCTCGAAGAGCTAACTCAGCGCGGCTTGGCAGAACGCTGGCCGATCATCCTCGGTGGGGCAGCGCTAACCAGGGCCTTCGTCGAACAAGATCTCGCAGAGCAGTTCCCTGGTGAGGTGCGCTATGCGCGCGACGCTTTCGAGGGTTTGAAGCTCATGGACACCCTGATGCGAATCAAGCGCGGGGATGCGTCAGCCACGCTGCCGCCACTCAAGAAACGCTTGGTCGGAGCTGGCGCAAAGCTCGAACGCACGGCCCCCGAACTGCTGCCTGCCCGCAGCGACGTCGCGACGGATAATCGCATCCCGAAGCCGCCGTTCTTTGGCACCCGAGTGATCAAGGGCATTCCGCTGCGCGATTACTCGAGCTTCTTGGACGAGCGAGCAACGTTCATGGGGCAGTGGGGGTTGAAGCCTGGACGCAACGCCGAAGGGCAGAGCTACGAAGAGCTGGTCGAGACCGAAGGTCGACCAAGACTGCGTAGTTGGCTAGAACGCATCCAGACCGAATCGATGCTCGAAGCGGCCGTGGTCTACGGCTATTTCCCAGCGGTTTCAGAGGGCGACGACCTCGTGATTCTGCACCACGGACCAGAGGGATTTGCCGGAGTGCCGGCATCTGACGGTGGTAGCGGTGGCGAACCAGGCACTGAACGGATGCGCTTCACTTTTCCACGCCAGCAGCGTGATCGCCACCTGTGCCTGAGCGATTTCGTGAGCCCGAGGGAATCAGGGAAGGTCGACGTTGTGCCTTTCCAACTGGTCACTATGGGAAACCGCGTATCCGAGATTGCGGCAGAGCTCTACGCGAAGAACGAGTACCGCGAGTACCTGGAACTCCACGGACTCTCTGTGCAGCTCACCGAGGCCCTCGCCGAGTTCTGGCACGCGCGAGTGCGTGAGGAGCTTGGCTTTGCTGATGAAGAACCGACCGAGGTCGAGGGGCTCTTCAGGCTCGACTACCGCGGTGCACGCTACTCGTTCGGCTACCCAGCCTGCCCAGAGCTCGAAGATCGCATCAAAATGATGCAGCTGCTGAAGCCCGAGGTCATCGGTGTAACCCTGAGCGAGGAATTGCAGCTGCACCCCGAGCAGTCCACCGACGCGATGGTTTTGCACCACCCCGAAGCGAAGTACTTTTCGGTATAGGCCTCCAGATGACGCAGCTCCCGTTCGAAGCCACTCCCGAGATCCTCGCCGAGTGGGCACAACAGCGCGCCATCAGGCACGAGGCCAACGTGTCCGGCTCGGTTACCAGATACTGGGTCTACCCGGCTCGATCCGTGACCGGCGAGTTCGCTGCTGTTGCGCAACCAACCAAGACCTTGATAATGATTCACGGTTACCGCGGCAACCATCGCGGACTCGAGGCGATTGCCGGCGCGCTGGACGACTTCGACGTGATCATTCCAGACCTGCCCGGCTTCGGTGAATCCACTCCACTTACCGAGGAACACTCCGTTGCCAACTACGCAGCCTGGCTGGATGCCTTCATCGCCGCACTCGAGCTTGATCGCCCTCCGTTGCTACTGGGCCACAGTTTCGGCAGCATCATCGTCGCTCACGCCGCTGCCAAGGGCATCCCGGTAGAAGCACTAATTCTAGAGAACCCCGTTTCGGCCATGGCACTCAAGGGTCCGAAACGGATCGGCACTAAGGTCGCACAAGGGTTTTATGGAGTGAGCGCTCGACTTCCGCTAAGGGCATCCGAACGGGCACTCAAGAGTTGGCCGATGGTTCGAGGCATGAGCATTCTGATGGCGAAAACTCGCGACCCGAAGTTGCGCCGCTGGATTCATGCCCAGCACGATGCAAACTTCAGTGCATTTGCCAATCGCGACGTGGTAATTCAGGCTTTCCGAGCATCGATAAGCGAATGCGTGGGGCAGTGGATTGAAGAATTCCAAGTGCCAACCCTGATGATTGCGGGCGAGCTCGACGACATCACTTCGGTGCGGCAGCAGCACGAGGCATTCTCACGGTTGCGCGTACCCAGCTCGATGATCGTGCACGAGCGAGTCGGGCATCTAACCCACTACGAGATTCCAGACAAGGTTGCGGAGGATATCCGAGGGTTTGTTTCGGGCCTGAATCGCCCTGGATCGCGCAGGCAAGGTAGCGCCGATGATTCTGGAGCCGGTTATGGCTCTTGATCGGATCTTCTTCGACGCTCGCTACATTCGCTGGGATCATCACGATGGCATCAGCCGGTTTAGCGCAGGGCTATTCGAAGCGCTGCACAGCCGAATCAAGGTCACCGCAATCATCTTTGATAAACGGCAGCTGATTAAGCTGCCAAAGGGAACCGACTACATTCTGCTGACCGACCCGACCAAGCCAAGCGAACTGTTCATCTCGAGGGCGCTGAACAAGGCGGGGGCGAAATTCGTGTTTTCGCCGATGCAGACTATGGGCTCCTTCGGTCGTCGCTACAAGCTGGTGCTGACCTTGCACGACATGATCTACTACAGCCACCCCAAGCCGCCTCCGGGTTTCAACCTCGCTATTCGCCTGGGTTGGCGACTGTTTCACATGGCCTATTGGCCGCAGCGCATGATTCTGAATCGCGCTGATGCCATCGCGACCGTATCAAATACATCGCGAGAGCTCATGCGCAGATTCAGGCTGACTAAAAGACCAATTAGCGTGATTTACAACGCCGCTGGCAGCTTCACTCGAGAATACGAGCACAAAGTTCCGTCTCAACGGCCGCGAGTGCCGCAAAAGCTGGTCTACATGGGCTCGTTCATGGACTACAAGAACGTCGAAGTGCTTATTCGTGGAATGTCACTTTTGCCCGAGTATGAACTGCACCTGCTTAGCAAGATTGGCCCCGAGCGTCAGACGCATCTTCAAAAATTGATACTGCCAGGCGGTGGACATGTGTTCTTTCACAACGGCGTGACCGAGGATGAGTACCACCAGCACCTGGATGAGTCTGTTGCCTTAGTTACCGGTTCGAGAGACGAGGGTTTCGGAATTCCTCTCGTCGAGTCCATGTCTCGCGGTGTGCCCGTGGTGGTCAGCGACATCCCGATCTTCAAAGAAATCGGTGGCGAGGCGGCACTGTTCTTCAATCCAGATTCTCCAGACTCGTTCGCAAAGGCAATCCGATCGCTCGAGGCTAATCCAGAATGGATGCGTCGCAGCAAACTCAGCATTGAGCAAGCGAACAAGTTCAACTGGGATAACAGCGCGGTCGAACTAATCGCGCTAGCCCGAAAACTCTGCCCTTAGCCAATCAACTCGACACAGGGGCTATAGCCTCGGATCGATGCCGCCCAGCGTCTGAGGTTGATAGTTGCGAACCACCCAAGACCCACCCGAGAACGCCAGCGTGTTGAGCGAGGCGTTGCCCAAGCGTTCACCGGCTCTCGGTAGTTCGCCATTTGAAGCGATGTGAATCAGCTCACGAATAAGAGCGCCGTGCGAGACAGCGAGCACTCGCTTGCCAGCGAACTCCTCGGCGAAGGCGTCGAGCAGGCGTTGGCACCGCTCGCGAAATTCGACCTTTGACTCCGAACCTGGGGCATCCTGCCCAGCGAATCGCTCACGCCACTCAGAGTGCAGCATGCCTTCGGCCTCACCGAAGCTTCTCTCGAGCAAACGGTCGTCGACAGACAGTGCTTGCGCATCGAAACCTGAGACGCCCACCACACTCAGCGCTGTATCAAAGGCCCTAGAGAGGGGAGAGCTAAGCAGAAGATCCCAGTCGAACGCGCGAATGTGCCTCGCAGCATCCAGCGCCTGCTGGCGACCAACCTCGTTTAGCGGAATATCGGTGACACCCTGGAGTCGAAAATCGATGTTCCAGTCGGTCTGTCCGTGCCGCAGCAGTCCCAACACCAGCTCAGAGGTCACGAAGCAGCCTTTCCAAAGCTAGCGAGGTATTGGCAGCGATTCGTGCCGAGGCAAACTCATCGCCCTTTGTAGGACCCAGATTCACGATGATCACGGGTTTTCCTGACCTGTGCGCCCGCTTTACGAATCTAAGCCCTGAATTCACCGTAAGTGACGATCCTGCGACCAGCAGAGCGTCAGCCGCGTCTAGCGCGCTCATGGCGGCGTTCGCGACGCTCTCGCTGACGTTCTCGCCGAAGAACACCACATCGGGCTTGAGGATGCCGCCACAGCCCGCACAGGCTGGAATCAGAAAGCCCTCGCTGGCCTCAACCTCTGCATCGCCGTCGGGCGTGAATTCGAAATTGGCATCCTTCGAAACCTGGGGGTTCAACTTGGAGAGGATTCCATCCATCTCGGCTCTGCTGATGATCTGACCGCAGGTCATGCAGCGAACCCGGTCCAAGCGCCCGTGCAGGTCGATGACCTTCTTAGCGCCAGCCGCCTGATGCAAGCCATCCACGTTCTGGGTGATGATCAGATCGAGGTTGCCGCTGCGTTCGGCTGCGGCGAGCGCTTGGTGGCCGTTGTTTGGTTTT
Source organism: uncultured Rhodoluna sp. (assembly GCA_964439235.1). Taxonomy (GTDB): domain Bacteria; phylum Actinomycetota; class Actinomycetes; order Actinomycetales; family Microbacteriaceae; genus Rhodoluna. Next base: position 9,842 of record CAYTNT010000035.1, read on the forward strand.
GCGTCTGCGATGCGAGACCAGCCCACAAAACTTCGCGCCCAGTAGCGGATTCGCGCCTGTTCGCTAGACATGAATGAGTCAAACGACATTGGGTGCTTGGGCACTCTGCCCTGACCTCGGTAGTCGGGAATGCCGGAATCGGTTGAAACTCCCGCTCCGGTTAGTGCGACAATTCGTTTGCCAGAGATTAATCCGCGAGCGTAATCGATGCCGAAAGAAGCGGCCGCGCTCAGGGATTCTCTTTCTGACATGGGTCAAGTTTAAGCGGAGGTGCCGTGATCAAGTATCTGGGCTCTAAGCGCACCATGCTGCCGCTGCTTGACTCCCTGTTTCGCGCATCCAATTCGAGAACCGGTCTCGACCTATTCACCGGCACCACCCGCGTTGGCCAACTGATGAAGCAGGCCGGCATGTTCACCACCGTGGTTGATACCGCGACCTATTCCGAGGTATTCGGCAAAACCTACATCAGCCTCGACGCAGGCGAGGAAAATGCGGTTGAATTGCGCGACGCGATCGAAGAGCTTTCAAACCTCGGGGGAATCGAAGGCTACGTCACCCAAAAGTTCTGTCTCGAGGCACGCTACTTTCAACCGAAGAACGGGATGCGCATTGACGCGATTCGCTCCGCAATCGAATCCGACTATCGGGGTACCTGGCTCTACGAGCCATTGTTGTCCAGCCTGATAAGCGCAGCCGACAAAGTGGACTCGACTACCGGGGTGCAGATGGCATACCTCAAGACCTGGTCACGCCGGTCAAATGCCGACTTGACCCTAAAGGTTCCCGAGCTACTAGCGGGCGAGGGGTTGACCCTGCGCTCGGATGCGACCGAGGCGCTTTCGCAGCTGCATCCCGTCGACTTGGCCTATCTCGACCCGCCATACAACCAGCATCGCTACTTCGGCAACTATCACGTCTGGGAATCGCTAGTGCGCTGGGATCATCCCGACACCTACGGAGTCGCTAATAAACGCCTGGATGTGCGTGCAGCCGAAAACAAATCGGTGTTCAATTCAAAACTGACCGGCCCTACAGCGCTGAGCGAGCTGGTAGCCAATCTGAATGCCGAGACCCTGATGCTGAGTTACAACGACGAGGCCTGGATTACTAAGGCCGAACTCATGGACATCTGCAGCCAGAAAGGCGAGGTCGCTCTTATCGAGGTTGATTCAAAGCGCTACATCGGAAGCCAGATCGGCATCTACAACAAAGCCGGTGAGCTGGTAGGCAGCCCGGGCAAAAAGAGAAACACCGAATACCTGCTAATTGCAGGGGATTCGATGCGATTGAAGAAAATGCTGGATGCGACCAGCTAGGCAATCAAGTTGGTGTCCGAAAGGGGACTTGAACCCCTACCCTCTAACGAGGACTAGCACCTCAAGCTAGCGCGTCTGCCATTCCGCCACCCGGACGAGGTATCGCTCTAAGAGCAACGAGCCTTTACATTACCAGATTAGCCAGCGGTTTTCTAACCGATGGGGTAGTTTGAACCTATGGCTACAGACCCGAGAATCGCACTCAGACAGTTCACCGCAGCACTCGAAAGGCATCTCGAAGCGGTCGCGACTCGTCGCG
>CAYTNT010000036.1:0-11233 GCA_964439235.1 uncultured Rhodoluna sp.
CCCGATAAGCGCCTAGTCATTCTTCGCGCGATTGTTGCCATCGCGGTTTTGCTATTCGGAGTTCGTCTTTTCGACTACCAAGTCATCAGCGCGGCCGAAATCAACGACAAGTCATACGACAAGCGCTCGAATACTCGAACGCTTCCGGCTATCCGCGGCAGTATTCTCGATAACTCTGGCGTGGTGATGGCAAAGACGGTCATCAACTACAACATCGTGGCAGCGCCGATCAACGTGCGCGACATCGAGCGCAAGACCGCCGATGGCGGCAGAATCACGGTGACGGTCGCCCAGCAGGCAGCCGAAATTGCCGCGCTGCTCGGCATGGATCCGGCCGAGGTAATGGCCAAACTTGCGGGCACCTCACAGTACTCACCAATCGCCAAGCGAGTCGATGCAGCGACCTATCGAGCGATTCGAGAGCTGGATATTCCTTGGCTCTACTACGAGTCGGTTCCTTCAAGGGTTTACCCGAACGGTGCCGTGGCGGGAGCCGTGCTCGGTTGGATTAACCAGGATGGCGTGGCGCCAGCGGGCGTTGAGCGCATGATGGATGAGTGCCTGGCCGGCGTTGACGGTGAGGAAACCTACGAGCGAGGCGGAGCCGACGGCATTCGCATCCCGTCATCGGCAATCGTGACCCGAGAGGCCAAGGACGGCCGCGACGTGGTTCTAACCATCAACAAAGACTTGCAGTACTACGCGCAGCAGGTGGTAACCGCGCAAACCAACTATCTGCGTGCCGACTGGGGCAGCGCGGTGGTCATGGAAGTGAAGACGGGCAAGATTCTTGCCGCTGCCGAAGCTCCGACCATGGATCCGAACGCCTACGGCAAGGCACGCCCCGAGGATCGCCACGCGCGAATCTTCGAGAACGCCTTCGAGCCCGGCTCGGTAATCAAGACCATTACGGCCGCAACTGCAATCGAACAAGGCGTTGGAACGCCGGTCACCCCGATTACAGCACCCTACTCCTACACACTCCCAAAGACCGGCGGCGTCGTTGTGACCGACAGTCATTTCCACGAGCCAGAGAAACTGACGATGACCGGTGTGCTGCGCGATTCGTCGAATACCGGAATCATGCTGCTTGGCAACAAGGTCGATTACCGCACCCGTTTCGACTTCCTTGAGAAGTTCGGCCTCGGTCGTGCCTCGGGCGTTGGCTTTCCTGGTGAATCCAGGGGAGTGATGCTCGAGGTCGACAAGTGGGATGGCGTCAAGAAGTGGGTGTCGATGTTCGGCCAGGGCATCGCGCAGACCCCGATCCAGACCGCGATGATGTATCAGGCCATCGCGAACGGCGGTGTCATGCTTCAGCCGAAGCTCGTCGAGGGCTGCAAGGATGCGTCCGGCAACCTCATCCCGACACCGACCAAGCCCGGCACAAGGGTAATCTCGCAGGCAACCAGCCGCGCAACTATCGACATGCTCGAGAAGGTAGTCGAGCAGGGTGGAATCGGTAAGACAGCGGCTGTGCCCGGCTATCGAGTCGGTGGAAAAACCGGTACCGCTCAGATCACCGACCCGAACACCGGTCGCTACGGTCGGTTGTACGCCATCTCATTCATTGGACTCGCACCTGCCGAAGACCCGCAGTACGTAGTGGCGGTTACCTTCTACAAGTCGCGCACCAAGAGCAACTCGCTTGGCGCAACTCCAGCGTTCAAGTCGATCATGGAGCAGGTTCTGCGCACCTATCGCGTTCCACCATCAACCACCAAGTCCGCCAATATTCCGACCGAGTGGTAACCGTGAGCATTCAAGAGTCGATTCCGCCAATTCTGAGACCAGATCGGGTCAAACCGCTTTCTGTCGCAGAGTTCCAATCACGCTTCGGCTTGACTCAGGCGAATTCGGTTTCGGTTGCCGAGGCTCAATCGCTGACCGGCATCAGCATGAACACCGGTGACCTTCGCGCGGGAGATTTGTTCGTAGCCATGCCAGGCAAGAAAACTCACGGCGCTGCGTTTGCCCAAAAGGCAATCGAATCGGGTGCTGTGGCGGTCGTCACCGATGGCCAAGGGTTCGAGCTGCTTCACGACACAACCGTGCCGGCTGCGGTTCCGGTGTTATTGCTCGAGAATCCCCGACGTTACCTTGGCGAACTAGCCGCATTCGTATACGGCAACCAAGCTGGCAAGCAGCCAACCATTTACGGCACCACGGGCACCAACGGCAAAACCTCGACCACCTACCTGCTCGAAGGCATCCTGCGTCAATTGGGACAGGTTACCGGTTTGACCTCGACGGCCGAACGGCACATCGCGGGCGAGGTTATTGTTTCGAGGCTGACGACTCCTGAGTCAACCGAAATGCAAGCTCTGATCGCGAGGATGCGCGAGCGCGGCGTCGAGTCGATCGCGATCGAGGTGTCTGCGCAGGCGCTCAGCCAGCTGCGCGTCGACGGCATCAAGTTTGACGTGGTCGGATTCACGAACCTCAGTCACGACCACTTCGATGACTACGGAGGCTTCGAGCCTTACCTTGCCGCAAAGGCCGAACTCTTCACTCCCGAACGAGCCGCGCGAGGAGTGATCTGCCTGGATTCCGAGTTCGGCGCACAGTTCGCCGCCCACTCGACGATTCCGTTCGAAACCATTTCGAACGCAGGTTCAAACATCGCCAGCGACTGGGTTGTTGAGGTTCTCGAGGAGACTCCGAAGTTCACCCGATTTGAGCTACGAGACGCCTCAGGAACTCGCAGTCTGCAGTCGACCGTGCCCGTTATTGGCGCGCACATGGCAGCTAACGCTGGCCTGGCGATAGTCATGCTCATGCAGGGTGGCTGGACGTTCGAGCAGATCCGCGATGCAATTGCCGACGGAATCGATGCCTATCTGCCGGGCAGAACCGAGAATGTTTCTAGCGGAAAGGGACCGGCGGTATTTGTAGATTTTGGCCATTCACCGGATGCCTTCAAGAACACTCTGGCCGCGGTGCGACACGTTACCCCTGGTCGGGTGATTATGGTTTTCGGCGCAGACGGCGATCGTGACGCAACCAAGCGTCCGGCCATGTCGCAAACCGCGGCAGACGGCTGTGACATCTTGGTGGTCACTGACCACCACCCGAGATTTGAGGATCCTGCCTCGATTCGCAAGGTTCTGGTTGATGCGGCCAAGAGCCACCGTCCAGACCTCGAGGTGCACGAGGTTTCGCCTCCTGAGGCGGCTATTCGAGTTGCAGTTTCGCTTGCCCGCGAGGGAGACGCAATTCTTTGGGCAGGGCCGGGGCATCAGGATTACCGCGACATTCGAGGTGTGCGAACCCCATACTCGGCCAGGGCTGAGGCTCGCGCAGCTCTTAAAGAAAGCGGTTGGGCATGATGCGCCTGAACCTGCTCGAAATCGCTGAGGCGGTTAACGGCAAGCTAGTAAACGACGCTTGGGCCGGCATCGAGGTTTCGGGTTCGGTAGAGACTGACTCGCGCCTGATTGGCGAGGGTTCACTGTTCGTGGCGAAGCCGGGCGAGTTCACCGACGGGCACAACTTCGTCGAGCAGGCGATGCATGCGGGTGCGGTAGCGGCGATTGTTCAACGCGAGCTTCCCATCGATTTTCCTCAGATTTTGGTCGGCGACAGCGTTCTGGCTATGGGCCTTCTGGCCAAATCGGTTTTAGCAACGATTCGAGCCCAGACTGGCTTGCGCGTAATCGGCGTTACCGGTTCGAACGGCAAAACCACCACCAAGAACATGCTTCGCGAGATTCTCTCGAAGTTCGGCCAAACGATTGCGCCCATCGAGTCTTACAACAACGAGGTCGGAGCTCCGTATTCGATTTTGCGTTGCACCGCAGAAACCGACTTCCTAGTTGTCGAAATGGGAGCCGACGGCTTGGGTAGCATCGCCTACCTGACCGACATCGCCAAACCAGATGTCGCAATCGAGCTCAAGGTAGGGCTGGCTCACGTCGGCGAGTTTGGCGGAATCGAAACCACCGCGAAGATAAAGGCCGAGTTGCTCGAGGGTCTTGACTCTTCGGCCGTCGCGATTCTGAACTTTGATGACGGCTACGTTCGCGAAATGGCCGAACACTGCAGCAACCGGAAGTTCTGGTTCGGCACCGCTTCGGGCAGCGATTTGCGCGCCGATGAAGTCTCTCTTGACCTGGCCGGCACCTCATTCACAGCCCACTGGGCCGACGGTCAGAGCCGCCGAGTCACCCTTCAGATTCTTGGCGAGCATCACATCATGAACGCGCTGGCTAGCCTTAGCGCAGCCGAAGTACTTGGTCTCGATCGCGAAATCTCGGTGGCCGCGCTCGAGGCTATGCCTCTTGCCGAACGTTGGCGTATGCAGGTCACCAGGCTGCCAAACGGCATCCACGTAATCAACGATGCCTATAACGCCAGCCCAGACTCGACCAAGGCCGCGCTGCAGACCCTCGCGCACATTGGTCGTGGCAAACACCGAACCATCGCGGTGCTCGGTGAGATGGCCGAACTCGGCGCATTTTCTCGAGAGCAGCACGACGCCATCGGGCGAATCGTTGTGCGCCTCAACATCGACCAACTGGTTGTGGTCGGCGAAGGCGCGAAGCTAATTCACTTGGGCGCTATGCAAGAGGGATCTTGGGATGGCGAAAGCATCTATTTCGATTCAGCCTCCGACGCTGAAGCTCACTTGCGTGGGATGCTTGAGCCTAACGACCTACTGCTGGTCAAATCTTCAAAGTCGGCCAACTTGCGACACCTCGGCGACCGACTGTGCGACGTATCTACGGAGGTCGGTTCGTGAGAGCCCTTCTTTTGGCCGGAGGCATCTCGATGGCCTTCACGCTTTTTGCCACACCGGCCTTTATTTGGTTGTTCAAGCGACTCAACTGGGGTCAATTCATTCGCGAGGATGGGCCGCAGAGCCACAAGCTAAAGCACGGCACACCGACCATGGGCGGCGTTGTCATCATTCTCGCGACTTTGACCGGCTACTTCGTTGGCAAACTTGCCAATTTCGAGACACCAACGCCTTCGGCTTTGCTCGTTCTGCTGATGCTGGTCGGCCTCGGATTAGTTGGCTTCATTGATGATTTCTTGAAGGTGCACCGCAAGCAGAACCTGGGAATCTCTGGCTGGCAAAAGATCTTCGGTCAGGTGCTGGTTACCGGCGTTTTCATTTGGCTCGCACTCACATTGACTGACTCTTCGGGTATGCACCCGATGTCGACCAAGCTGTCGATTTTCAGAGACACCGACTTTGACTTTTTGGCCTTCGGCACCGTTGTGGGCCTGATTCTGTTGGCCGTTTGGATCAGCCTTTTGGTGGTTAGCACTTCTAACGGTGTCAACGTAGCCGACGGACTTGATGGTTTGGCCACCGGTGCCAGCATCATGTCTATCGGAGCATTTGCCGTGATCGGCTTCTGGAAGTTCAACCAGGCTTGCGGCACTGTAACTGAGAACCTCAGCAGCTGCTACACCACTTCAGATCCGCTTGATCTCGCGGTGGTCGCCTCGGCGATCGTCGGCGCACTAGCCGGATTCCTTTGGTGGAATACCTCGCCTGCGCAGATCTTCATGGGCGACACCGGTTCACTCGGCCTCGGTGGAGCCCTTGCCGCACTTGCGATTCTTTCGCGCACCGAACTGTTGCTGATTCCGCTCGGCGGACTCTTCGTCATCGTTGCGGGCTCTGTCGTGATTCAGCGCATGTACTTCAAGATCACGAAAAAGATCTATGGCCAGGGCCGACGAGTGTTCCTAATGAGCCCGCTGCACCATCACTTTGAGCTCAAAGGTTGGGCTCAAATTACCGTGGTCGTTCGCTTCTGGATCATCGCCGGCTTGTCGGTGCTGACCGGTATCGGGCTGTTCTACATCGAATGGATTTACGGCTAGAAATGGCCCGTCTCGACGAGCTCAACAGCTGGCATTCCGATTGGAAGGGCCTGCGAGTTGTCGTTTTCGGTTTAGGGGTCTCGGGTTTCTCGGTTGCCGACACTCTGGCCGAGCTGGGTTGCGAAACGCTGGTCTTGGCCGAGAAAGCCGAACCAGAGCTTCTAGACATCCTTGATGTTCTGGGCGTCAAGCATCACACCGGAATCTCAAACGACGAGTTGCTAGAACTGGCGAAAGAGTTCGAGCCCGAGTTGATTGTGACTTCGCCCGGTATTCGGCCCGAGAACCAACTGCTGCAATGGGCCTCCGAATCCGGTCTGCCGATCTGGGTCGACATCGACTTGGCTTGGCGTCTGCGCGACAAGACCGACAAGGTCGCGAATTGGTTGTTGGTGACCGGCACCAATGGCAAAACCACGACCTGTCAGATGCTCGAAGCCATGTTGAATCAGGGTGGCCGGCGAGCAGTGGCCTGCGGCAACATCGGCAACCCGATTCTGGATGCGATTCGCGACCCGATCGGTTTCGACGCTCTCGTGGTCGAACTAAGTAGCTTTCAGTTGCACTACCTGAACGCCGGCATCTCGCCACTGAGTGCAGCCGTGCTGAACCTGGCTGACGATCACCTCGATTGGCACGGCGGCTTCGAGGCTTACGGTCGAACCAAGGCAAAAATCTTCGAGAACACTCAGGTGGCTTGCGTCTACAACGTTGGCGACAACGCAACCATGAAGATGGTCGAGGATGCCGAAGTTCAAGACGGCGCCCGCGCGATTGGCTTCACCCTTGGAACTCCAGGGCTGAGTCAGGTTGGATACGTCGAGGACATCCTTTGTGATCGCGCTTTCGTCGAAGATCGCCAAAACAACGCCCAACTCCTCGCAACTTTCGAGGACCTCGAGCAGATTGGCGTTCTGACCCCGCACCTTCTCGCCAACGCAGCTGCGGCCGCAGCCCTGGCTCGATCGGCCGGGGTGGATGCCGAGGACATTCGAGTTGCCCTGCACAATTTCAAGCTTGACGGGCACCGAATTCAGCTCTTGAGAGACGCTGACGGCATCCGCTGGTTTGATGATTCCAAGGCGACTAACCCGCACGCTGCTGCCGCATCCCTCGCCTCGTTCGATAGCGTCGTTTGGGTCGCTGGTGGCCTGTTGAAGGGTGTCGACATCGAACCGCTCGTCGAGCGCTATGCCAAGCGGCTTCGCGCCGTTGTGGTGATTGGTCTAGATCGCGAGCCAGTTCTGGCCGCGCTGAGGGCACACGCCGGCTCGGTTCCCGTCTCCGAGATAATTCCGGTCGAGGGAATTTCGCTAATGGATCAGGTGGTTGCTCGGGCCGCCGAGTTTGCGAAGGGTGGCGATGTCGTGCTGCTGGCACCGGCAGCCGCTTCGATGGATCAATTCAAGGATTACGCCGACCGCGGCGACCAGTTTGCGGCTTCGGTCGAAAAGTACTACGGCAACACTTCGAATGAGAGCGGGCGATAACCTATGGCGCGGCAGGCACCTTTGGCACAGCGAGTGGTTGTTTCTGGTCGAGAGATTATCGGTCGGGTCTATTCGGCGCAGTCGCAGGACTTTTATCGCCTGCTGGCCGTTGTGTTGTTCTTGGTCGCAATTGGCTTGGTCATGGTGCTGAGCGCATCCTACGTAGATGCTCTTGCGGCTCGCACCGGCTCGTTCAATGTCTTTATTCGCCAAGCCGTGATTGGTGTTGCCGGTCTGGCTCTGATGACCTTTGCCTCGGCTTTGCCGATGCGCTTTTTCTATGCGATCGCTCGAATCGTGTTCTTTTCGGCCGCCGGGCTGCAGGTGGTCACGCTCTTTGCAGGACGCGAAATCAACGGAAACCGAAACTGGCTTCCGATTGTGGGTGACTTTGCAATTCAGCCGTCCGAGTTCTTGAAGGTTGGCATCATCCTGCTGTTGGCCTACAACATTTCGAACACCTGGAACGAACTCGACGACGCCAAGGTTTGGCGATCGAACACGCTCTTCGCCCTAGGTGGTCTCGGATTGGTAATCGCCGGTCGCGACATGGGTACGGGAATCATCATGTTCCTGATCATTTTTGGTGTGGCCATTCTGGCCGGGCTTCCTCGGCCCTGGATCTTCGGCACGGCGCTTGCTGCAGCAGCCGGAGGTTTGCTGCTGCTATCTCAATCGAGTTCTCGCTGGCCGCGCATCACGGCTTGGTTGAACCCGGATGCGCCAGACCCGCTCAACTACAACTGGCAGCAGGATCACGGTGTCTGGGCGATCGCGGCCGGTGGCCTAACCGGAGTCGGTCTGGGCAACTCGAAGATGAAGTGGTCTTGGATTCCCGAGGTCGAAAACGACTTCATCTTCGCGGTCATCGGCGAGGAGCTCGGTTTCATCGGTTGCCTAGTCGTCATCGCGCTGTTCGTTTACCTGATCTTCCTGTTGTTCAAGATTGCCCAGAAGACCCAAGACCTGTTCGGCCGACTGGTCGTGACCGGCGTTGGCATCTGGATCACCTCGCAGGCTGTTATCAACATCGCCGTGGTGCTCGATATGCTTCCGGTTCTAGGTGTTCCACTCCCGCTAATTTCTGCCGGAGGTTCTTCGCTGCTAGCGCTGCTCGGCGCTGTCGGCCTGGTGCTCGCCGTGGAGCGCGATAATCACGCCGGCCGCCCGATGGGCACGATGCCAAAGCGGTTCGCCGCATCCAAGTCGGCTGGTAGGCGCTAGTGGTCAACTATCTTCTAGCTGGCGGCGGCACAGCGGGGCACGTCAACCCGCTGCTGGCAGTCGCCGATCAGATTCGCAAGGATGACCCAAGCGCAAACATCCTCGCTCTCGGAACCCGAGAGGGACTCGAGGCGCGATTGGTGCCCGAGCGCGGCTACGAGTTGGTGACGGTCGAGCGTCTACCGTTTCCGCGCAAGCCCGGGCGTTATGCCGCCACATTTCCGCTGAAGCTCAACCGGGCCGTCAGGCAGGTCGGGCGGCTGCTGGTTGAGCGCAAGATCGATGTCGTGATCGGCTTCGGGGGCTATGCGAGCGCTCCGGCTTATCTGGCTGCCAAGCGCAAGGGAATTCCAGTGGTGGTGCATGAGGCGAACGCCTTGCCTGGCTTCGCAAACAAACTCGGTGCTCGTTTCGCCGCCATCAACGCGGTCGCTTTCGCAAACACCAAGTTGCGCGACGCAGTTCACGTCGGGATGCCCTTGCGGACCGAAATCGCGGATCTCGGCTCAACCGAACTTGATTCACCCGAGCGAGATCTGATTCGCTCGAGTGCTCGCGACCATTTTGGTCTTGACCAGAGTGGCTCGGTGTTGCTGGTCACAGGCGGGTCTCTGGGCGCTAAGCGAATAAATGATGCCGTCCTAGCGGCGAAACCACTGCTCTACGCCGCCGGCATTCAGGTGCTGCACATCGTCGGTGGGCGCAGCGAGCTCGAGCCGGTTCGTGAACCCGGCTACGTGCGGCTTGCCTATTGCGACCGCATGGATCTGGCGATTGCGGCAGCGAATTTCGCGGTGTCGCGCGCCGGCGCATCCACGGTCTGTGAATTTGCGGCAGTTGGTTTGCCGGCGGTGTTCGTGCCATACCCGGTCGGAAACGGTGAGCAGCGGTTCAACGTCGAGTCCTTGATTGCCGCCGATGGAGGGCTGCTAGTCGAGGATGCGCAATTCGACGCGAGCTGGATTGGGCAGCACCTGATCCCGTTGGTTTCGAACAGTAAGCAGGTTGCTGCGATGGCCCGAAACAGCCGTGCCAAGGGCATCTTGGATGCGAGCGAGCGGCTGGTCCGGCTGGCCAAAGGTGTGTTGAGGCGCTGAAAAGCGTCGCCCCAGACCTAGCATTTTGGTTGACCGCAGTCAGCCAGTTCGCTTGACTTCAGCAAGGATTCGTAAATGATTAAGCCCGATTTCTCAGTTCCGGTTCCGGACGATCTCGGAACGGTGCACTTCATCGGCATCGGCGGCTCGGGAATGAGCGGAATCGCACGAATCCTTCTGGGCATGGGCCACAAGGTCACCGGAAGCGACCTGCGCGATACCTCGAACGTCGCGGCTCTGCGCGAACTTGGTGCTGAAATTTTCATTGGCCACGATGCGGCACATCTTGGCAACCCCGATACGGTGGTGGTTACCTCGGCCCTCTGGCCGACCAATCCCGAGTACCAGCTAGCCCTCGAACGAGGCATCCCGGTTCTGCACCGATCGATGGCCTTGGCCTACCTGACTGGCAAGAAGCGAGTGGTTGCCGTGGCCGGCGCGCACGGAAAAACAACATCGACCGGCATGATCATCACGGGTTTGCTCGAGCAGGGCATTGATCCGAGTTTCGTCAATGGGGGAGTCATTGCGGCTCTCGGCTCGTCTTCTGCCGCCGGTTCGAGCGATCTCTTCATCATCGAGGCCGACGAATCTGACGGCAGCTTCCTGCACTACGACACGGCAGTTGCGCTGATTACCAACGTGGATGCCGATCACCTCGACCACTACGGCACCGAGGAGGCCTTCGAGGCCGAGTTTGCCCGCTTTGCTCAGGGTGCTCGCGAGTTCGTTGCGGTCAGCGCCGATGACCCGGGCGCTGTTCGGGTGACCAACTTGCTTCGTGACAAACGTGTGATTCGGTTCGGATTTGCCGCCGACGCCGACGTGCGCCTGACCAGGGTGGATGCGTCGGGGCCGCGAGTCAACTTCTCGGTTAGCTACGCCGCAGAAACCCTCGAGGCCGAACTGAGCGTGCCGGGTGAGCACAACGCGATCAACGCTGCCGGTGCGCTTGCGGTGCTCATCGGGCTTGGATTCGAGCTAGAGCCGTCGTTGCGCGCCGTCCAAACCTTCGGCGGCACCGAACGCCGCTTCGAACTGCACGGAGTCGAGCGCGGAGTCAGTGTCTACGACGACTTTGCGCACCACCCGACCGAGGTCGAGGCAGCCCTCAAGGCCGCTCGGGCAGTGGTTGGCTCCGGTCGACTCATCACCGTTTTTCAGCCGCACCTTTACAGCCGAACCAGGTTGATGGCCAAGGAGTTTGCCCAAGCACTCTCCGCCAGCGATCAGGTTGTCGTGCTCGACATCTACGCCGCACGTGAGGATCCCGAGCCCGGCGTTACCGGAGCTCTCGTGAGCAACGCGTTCGCCGACCAGGCTCAGGTGCACTACGTGCCCGAGTGGGATGATGCCCCAGCGGTTGCCGCATCCCTCGCTGAAAGCGGCGACTTCATAATCACCATGGGTTGCGGCGATGTCTATCGCATGGTTCCTCAATTGCTGGATGCGTTGAAGCGGTAACCAGTTGAAGCGTCCACCTGTTCGCGGTGGGGTCGGTAAGCCGACCCCGGCTAGGCCGCGCCCGGTGGATGCGAAACCCGCAGCTGCCGCGCCTGCGCCGAACGTTGTGTCGATCGCGGC
>CAYTNT010000037.1:0-10035 GCA_964439235.1 uncultured Rhodoluna sp.
GCGGCAACGCATCCCCCGGTTAAAAAGAAAACGCCACCCAATCGGGTGACGCTTTCTGAAAAAGGTGATTAGCCGATTACGTTTACTGCATCAGCCTGTGGACCCTTGTCGCCGCTCTTTACTTCGAACTCGACTCGCTGTCCTTCCTTTAGCTCACGGTAGCCATCTGACTGGATTGCCGAGAAGTGCACGAATACATCTGCCCCGCCGTCCTGTGTGATGAATCCGAAACCCTTTTCAGAGTTGAACCACTTTACGGTTCCTTGTGCCATGAATTACTCCTTGTAGCGAATTGCGATCGCAAAGGTTCGCGATCGAGCCGCGTTAGCAAAGAGCGTGATACTAAAAGCCGCAACGACTATTAGCCACACTATCGGCGAACCCACAATAAAGACAGGGCTGCAAGAACAATTGTTTTCTGGTTATCAGATAGTTATAGGTCGGATTTAGCGCTGATCGGTGCCGATTACGACCGTGATCGGGCTGCCGGCTTCAGCATCGAGCACTGCCTCACCAGCACCCAAGGCCGTCGCAACCTCTTGCGCACGGTCGAAATAAACCGAGTGGGATGCGTAAACCACGGTGGTCACCTGCACCTTGTCTGGGTTCTCGGCATCGATCAAGTCGGCCGAGGATGCGACCTCGAAACCCTTGTCAACCAACTCTGTGACAACCTGGCTGGACAGACCGAGCTTGGATCCGTCGAGCACCGCAATGGTGGCCGGTGCCGTCGGTTGACCACCAAACAGGTTGCCCGAGTCGAGAAGCTTCATGCCGGCAAGAACTGCTCCAGCCAAAACCGCCGAGAACAAGAACAGCTTAAAGAACTCTGCCACTCGGTGACGACCGGTGCGAACGCGGCGGTGACGACCGCCCGCGAGCTTGGCGTTGGCGAACTCATCCTGAGGGAATTTCTGTGACATAGAACCTACTTATCTTGGATGCCTCACCAAACAGGCCAGCGGTTAATATTAGGCAACCGCAAGCGCGAGAGTCAGACGAAAGAGGTTTTCTCATGGATTACCCAGTGAACAAGTCCGAAGAACAGTGGCGTTCAGAGCTAACCGATTTCGAGTACTACGTGCTTCGCGAAAAGGGAACCGAGCGAGCCGGCACCGGCGAATACGACCAGGAGTGGCGCGAGGGTTCATACTCCTGCCGCGGTTGCGGAGCCTTCTTGTTCAAGAGCCAAACCAAGTTCGATGCGGGATGCGGTTGGCCAAGCTTCTACGAGCCGCAGGCCGACCATGCGGTCGAGCTTCGCGAGGACCGCTCTCACGGAATGGTGCGCACCGAAGTGCTTTGCGCTAACTGCGGCAGCCACCTCGGGCACGTCTTCGAGGATGCGCCACAGACCCCAACAGGCGATCGTTTCTGCATCAACTCCGTTAGCATCAAGTTCCAGGAGGACTAACGAGTTATGGGCGACAAAAACTTCAAAATCAACGCGGGTGGTGCCGGAGGCGGCTTTTACTTCCTAGGTTTCCTAGGTTCGGCCATCTACTTCATCAGCACTGCTACTGGCTTCTGGGAAGGCGTTCTTGGCGTCTTGAAGTCGCTGGTCTGGCCAGCGTTCCTGGTTTTCGAGGCGCTCGCAGCGCTCGGCGCTTAATTTCTAGAGCTCCCTAGGGGACTCGAACCCCTAACCCCCGCATTACAAGTGCGGTGCGCTACCAATTGCGCCAAGGAAGCCTGCGGCCCGAAGACCGCATCCGAACCCATTCGGATTCGGAAAAAGGTTACCCGAAATACCCGCTGGGCGGATTACTTCTGAGCAGCAGCCTGCTGAACCCACTGAGCGAAGCGAGCAGGGTTGACCAGCTCTTCACCGGTGGTCCACTCGTACTTCTGGCCGTTCACAACAACGGTTGGGGTTCCATCAACTGGGATGTCCGAGCCAGCGACGGTGTACTCAGGGCTGAGCACCTTGTCGGTGGTCTTCTTGATCCAAGCGCCGAACGACTTGTCCTTGATGCAGGACTCGATTTTCTCGACGTTGGTGATTCCAGTCGACTTGGCTACCTCGAACAGCTCGTCGTTGCTTGGGCCAGGGGTCAGTTCCTGAGGCTGGTTCTTCATGAGGCTGGTGTGGAAGAACCAGAAGTTCTTAGGTGAGTACTCAGCAACGCAGATTGCTGCGTTCGCCGCACGGCTCGAATACTCGTTAGGCGATCCGCGACCGTCTAGGAACGAAATCGGGTGGATTTCGAGAGTCGCGACTCCGCTGTCCATCCAGCTCTTGAGCTGAGTCTCGTTTGGGATTTCGAAAGCCTGGCAGACAGGGCACTGGTAGTCGATGAACATCTGAATGTTGATCGGACCAGCCGAACCCGCGGTCGGGCTAATAGTTGGAGTCGAGTCAGCGGTAAACAGCTCCTGCTGAACGCCCATCTTCAAGCCGCCATCAAACGAAAGGTTCTTTGGTTCGAGACCCGTGTTGGATGCGCGCTGAGCACCAACCATGATCGTCGCAACAACGCCACCGATCACCAGAAGCACACCAAATACAACACCGAGCTGCACTGCTAGGCGCTTGCGCTTGTCTGACTTCTTCTGCTGCTCACGCAGTTCGCGTGCCTTGGCTCGAGCCGCTTCACGCTGCTGGTCGCGAGTTAGACGTTCTTCTGGTGGGGTCATTAGACGTATTCCTTTGAGTCACGATTGGATGACGTGTGGGGCTTTCTAGTCTAAGTGAGGCACCGCTGATGCCATAATGAAAAGGTTGAACGGCCAGTTCAACAACCCATCACAACGGATCGTCCGGCACGTACCTGCCGGTGAAGGAGACAAAAATGGCATCAGTCAAGTTCGACCAAGCCACCCGCCTGTACCCAGGTGGAAACCGTCCAGCTGTGGACAAAATTGACCTCGAAATCCAGGATGGCGAGTTCCTCGTCCTTGTTGGCCCTTCGGGTTGCGGAAAGTCAACCACCCTTCGCATGCTCGCAGGCCTCGAAGAGGTAAACCAGGGACGCATCCTTATTGGTGACCGCGATGTAACCGACGTTCCACCAAAGGACCGCGACATCGCAATGGTGTTCCAGAACTACGCTCTCTACCCACACATGACCGTGGCCGAGAACATGGGCTTCGCGCTGAAGATCGCTGGCGTCAGCAAGGAAGAGCGTGCCGAGCGCGTTCTCGAAGCCGCCAAGCTGCTCGACCTCGAGCCATACCTGAGCCGCAAGCCAAAGGCCCTCTCGGGTGGTCAGCGCCAGCGTGTTGCAATGGGCCGCGCAATCGTTCGTAAGCCACAGGTGTTCCTCATGGACGAGCCGCTGTCGAACCTCGATGCCAAGCTGCGCGTACAGACCCGCACCCAGATCGCATCCCTGCAGCGTCGCCTCGGTGTAACCACCGTGTACGTTACCCACGACCAGGTCGAGGCAATGACCATGGGCGACCGCGTTGCTGTTCTAAAGGACGGCGTGCTTCAGCAGGTTGACACCCCAATCGCACTGTACGAGCGTCCAGCAAACGTCTTTGTTGCCGGCTTCATCGGCTCGCCAGCCATGAACCTGCTCCAGCTTCCAATCGTTGCCGGTGGCGTTCAGTTCGGAAACACCGTGTTGCCAGTGGCCGCCGATGTTCTGGCTAAGACCAGCGCAAAGGAAGTCACCGTCGGTATCCGCCCAGAGAACCTGAAGATCACTTCGGGCCAGGGCATCACCGTCGAGGTGGACGTTGTCGAAGAGCTCGGTGCAGACGGCTTCCTTTACGGCCGCACCCAGATCAACGGCGCCGACCAGGATGTAGTTGCTCGTGTTGCCGGCCGCAACGCGCTGAAGAACGGCGAGAAGACCTTCCTTTCACCAGAGGGCGGCATCACTCACCTGTTCGACATCGAAACCGGCCTGCGTCTCAACTAACTCTTGACCGCACTAGACATAACGGCTGCCACGGTAGAACCAGCATTGCTGGATCTACCGTGGCATTTGCCATTAGAGGACTGGCCCGCAGAGAACATCGCGGCTCTGCCAAAGGGTCTCTCGCGCCACACGGTTCGTTTCGCGCACCTCAATGACCACGTAATCGCGATCAAAGAGACCCTGCCGGAACTCGCAAAACGCGAGTACGACATGTTGAAGAACCTCATCAAACTCGACGTGCCCTGTGTCGAACCATTCGCGATCATCAATAACCGCACTGCTGCGGACGGCGAGCAGCTGATGTCGGTTCTGATCACCAGACACCTCAAGTTTTCATTGCCGTACCGAGCCATGTGGTCGCAGGGCTTGCGAGCCGAGACCGCAACCAGGCTGGTGGATGCGCTTGCGCTGCTGCTGGTTCGCCTGCACATCGCGGGCTTCTTCTGGGGCGACGTGTCGCTGTCGAACACCCTGTTTCGCCGAGACGCGGGCGCGTTCGCCGCATACCTGGTGGATGCCGAAACCGGCCAACTCTACGACGGCGGACTCTCGCGCGGTCAGCGCGAAAACGACCTCGAGATCGCACGCGTCAACATCGCCGGCGAGCTCATGGACCTAATCGCATCCGGCAACGCCGCACCGGGCGTTGACGCCGTGGCAACAAGCGAACGAATTGTCAGTAAATACCGCGAACTATGGGATGCCCTAACCGGCGTCGAAACGTTCAGCGCAGGCGAGCGCTGGAAGATCAGCCGACGAGTCGAGAAGCTAAACGCACTTGGCTTTGACATCGAAGAGCTCTCAATCAAAACCGATGGCACTGGCACTACCGTCAAGATTCAACCCAAGGTTGTCGATGCCGGTCACCACACTCGCAGACTGCTGCGCCTAACCGGCCTCGACGTCGAAGAGAATCAGGCGCGTCGCCTGCTGAACTCGCTAGACGAGTATCGCCTCAAGCACGACCGCCCCGGAGCCGACGAAGAGGTGTTGGCCCACGAGTGGCTGAGCCGGGTGTTTGAACCGGTTGTCTTGGCGATTCCTAAGGAATACAGCGGCAAGCTCGAGCCGGCCGAGATCTTCCACCAGGTGCTCGAACACCGTTGGTACATGGCAGAGAACGCGGGTCGCGGTATTCCGTTGCAGGAGGCGGTCGATTCTTACGTCAGAAACGTTCTGGCACACCGTCGCGACGAGGAGTCATACCTTGGCCCGACCACGACAGAATCAATCACTCTGCCGGATGCTGTTCCGAGCGGAACAATCGTCGCGGTGGATGATGATGATGTCGACTGGCGAGATCTGGTCTAACTCGACCGGGTCTAACCCAAGAGCGAGTTACTCGACCGCACCTAGGCGATGTGGCGACCAGTGGCCGCGCGAGCCGCACTGATCTCGTACAGCACAACCGATGCTGCGATACCGGCATTAAGCGACTCGGTGTCGCGAGCAATCGGAATCGACAGCACAACATCGCAGGTCTCTTGAACCAGGCGCGAAAGACCCTTGCCCTCTGAACCAACCACGACGACGACCGGTTCGGTGCTCAGGTTGAACTCTGGAAGGCTAACGTCGCCGTCGCCGTCGAGGCCGACTACAAACAGACCGCGTTTCTTGAATTCCTTGAGGGTTGAGGTGAGGTTTGCGGCGAGCGCTACCGGCACACGCGCTGCTGCTCCTGCCGAGGTCTTCCACGCCGCAGCGGTCACACCGGTCGAACGACGCTGAGGCAGAATCACACCCTGGCCACCGAAAGCGGCGATTGAGCGAATGATTGCGCCCAGGTTGCGTGGGTCGGTGATGCCGTCTAGTGCAACCAGCAGCGGGGTCTGGCCACGTGAGATTACGAGGTCAAGCATTTCTTGCGGGTGGCTGTACTTGTATGGCGGAACCGCGAGCGCGATGCCCTGGTGAACCGAGTCAAAACCGGTGAGGCGGTCAATCTCGGGGCGAGTGACTTCGTTGACTGCAATGCCGCGCTTATTGGCCAAGGTGATGGCCTCTTTGACGCGGTCGTCCATTTCGATGCGCTGAGCCAAATAGAGCGCGGTTGCCGGCACCTTGGCACGCAGCGCCTCGAGCACCGAGTTGCGACCTGAGAGCACTTCGCTCTGGTCTACGGCCTTGGCAACGCGCTGAGCGTTGGTGCGACCAGCGCCGCCGGTACCTGCGGTGCGAGCGGTCGGAGCCAGGAACTCGCCGCGCTTGGCACCGGTGGCCTCGCGGTGCTTCTCTTGAGCTTGCTTGGCCTTGTATGCTTTGTGGTTCTTGCGGTCTTCGGCCTTTGGGGTCGGGCCCTTGCCGGCTAGGCGGTCCTTGCCGTGCCCTCCGGTGCCAACCTTGGCGCCCTTCTTGCCCTTTGCCGCGCCTGGTCTGCCTGGTTTTGCCATTAGCTGATGCTCCAATTCGTTCCGTCTGCGGCATCCTCTAGAAGAATTCCAGCCGCTGCTAGTTGATCGCGAATCGAGTCCGAACGCGAGAAGTCTTTGTTGGCGCGAGCCTGCGCGCGCTCGGCGATGAGCGCCTCAACCAGGTGCGCCAAAACCTGGTCACCCTTCGACTCAGAGCCTGACCCGGCCCAGGCGGCATCCTCTGGGTTTAGACCGAGCACATCGACCATCGCGGTGACCGCGCGCTGTTCAAGCTGGGCTGCGGCCAGTTCGCCAGAGTCGATGGATGCGTTTCCGCGCCGAACGGCCTCGTGCAGCGCCGCCAGAGCCATCGGCAGGTTTAGGTCGTCATCCATGGCAGACACGAAGGCGTCTGGCAGCGCTCGGTAGCTCTCGCTGGGCAGCTCAAAGCTCGGCACACCAAACTTGCTCTTGGCCCGAGCCAAGAAACCCTCGACGCGCGAGACAGCCGCATCGGCGTCGCCTAGCGCACCTTCGTGCAGGTCGAGCACGCTGCGGTAGTGAGCGCTCGACAGGAAGTATCGGGCGGCGATTGGTCGAGTGGTCGCGAACAGGTCATCGGCGAACACGCTATTGCCGAGCGACTTGCTCATCTTCTGGCCACCGACGTTGACCAGGCCATTGTGCAGCCAGAAGTTCGCAAACGCATCCCCCGCCGCTGCCGACTGTGCAAGTTCGTTTTCGTGGTGCGGGAAACGCAGATCCAGCCCACCGCCGTGAATGTCGAAGTGGCTGCCCAGATACTTGGTTGCCATCGCCGAGCATTCGATGTGCCAGCCTGGGCGACCGGCACCGAACCTGGTCTGCCAGGTGGCTGACTCGGGCTCGCCCTGCTTGGCGGCCTTCCAGAGAGCAAAGTCACGCGCGTCGAGCTTGCCCGAACGCTGAACCTCGCCGTCGTCGATCATGTCTTCAATGCGCTGGTTGGTGAGTTCGCCGTATCGAGCCCACTTCGCCGACATGAAGTACACGTCAGCCGAACCATCGGTCGATTGATAGGCGTATCCCGCTTCGATCAATCGCTCAATCAGGGCAAGCATTTCGGGTATGGATGCGGTAGCGCGCGGCTCGTAACTCGGAGCCAAAATGCCCAAGCGTCGGTACGCGGCACTGAACTCTTGCTCGAACCGGTAGGCCAGCGCCCACCACTGCTCGCCCGATTGGGCGGCTTTTTCGAGAACCTTGTCATCGATGTCGGTGACGTTGCGCACGAGGGTGACTTCGAGACCCTTGGCCATCATCCAGCGGCGAAGCAGGTCGTAGACCAGTGCCGAACGAAGGTGGCCAACATGAGGAGCACCCTGAACGGTTGGGCCGCAAACATACATGCCAACCTGACCGGACTTCAGCGGCGCGAAGTCGCGAAGGCTCTGGGACTTCGAATCGAAGAGCTTCATGGTTGCACCGGTCACTTTTCAAGCCTATCTTCGGCGCGCTGCAGCAGCACGGTAGCCACCGCCGCGACTCCCTCTGAATTACCCAAGAAGCCGAGCCCGTCGGTAGTGGTTGCGCCGAGCGAAACTGGAGCTTGCAGCAACTCGGTCAAGACCTGTTCAACCTTGATTCGGTGCGGGGCGACCTTGGGTCGATTGCCGATGATTTGCACAGATACGTTTGCGATTCGCCAGCCAGCCCGCTGAATCATGTCTAGGCTCGCGGTCAAGAACACTGTTCCGTTGGCCCCGGCGAACTCGGGTCGGTCAACTCCAAAGTTGGTGCCGATGTCTCCCAGGCCCAGAGCCGAGAGCATCGCATCCACGATGGCGTGGCTGACCGCATCCCCATCGCTGTGGCCGTCTAGACCGGGCTCGCCAGCCCATTCAACGGTGCCCAAATAGAGCGGCTTCGCAGGATCTGCTGTGAATCGGTGGGTGTCGGTACCGATTCCGATGCGCTGGTCGGCCGAACCGAAAAGCAGCGAGTATGCCGCATCGACATCTTGCGCGGTGGTGATCTTGAGTGCGCGTGCGTCGCCTTCGACCGCAAGCACCTTGTGGCCGCGCGACTGAAGCAACGCGGCGTCGTCGGTGAAGTCGGCCTCGGCTGCCGCATAGGCATCCATCAGGTCGGATGCCTTGAAGCCCTGTGGAGTCTGCGCCTTGCGCAAGTTGCTGCGATCGACGGTCTCGAGAACTACATCGCCTTCGACGCGCTTGATGGTGTCAACCACGGGCTCGACCGGAACCGCACCGCTGCCAGTGAAACGAACCGAATCGGCAACGCGATCGAACAGTTCGGTCGGAGCGAATGCGCGAGCCGCATCGTGCACGAGCACAACATCGACACCCGGCTTCAGGTTGCGCACCGCGTTCGAAATCGATTGCTGTCGGGTCGCGCCACCGGCAACAACATCAAGTTGAATTTGCCCAGCAATCGAGTGCTCGTCGAGCAGTTGCTCGATTTGGCTGCGGGTCAGGTCGAGCCGGTCGGCCGGCGCGGCAACGACCAGTTGGGCCAAACCCTTGGCACCCAGAATGCGGGATGCGGCATGGCGCAACAAAGTCTGCCCTGCGATTTCGAAGAAGGCTTTAGGAACAGCGGCACCGAGGCGTTCGCCCTTGCCGGCCGCCACGATGACCACCGCTAAATCAAGTGTGGTCATTGTGTAACTACGCTCCCGCGGAGGCTAGAACTTCGTCGAGCTTGCCCGATGCTTTTTCTTCATCGGTCTTGTGCGCCAGTGCGAGTTCTGAAACCAGAATCTGACGAGCCTTGGCAAGCATGCGCTTCTCGCCAGCCGATAGGCCGCGATCCTGATCGCGACGCCACAGGTCGCGAACGACCTCTGAAACCTTGATTACGTCGCCCGAGGCTAGTTTCTCGAGGTTGGCCTTGTATCGGCGCGACCAGTTGGTCGGCTCTTCGGTGAACTCGGCTTGCAGCACACCGTAAACCTGCTTGACGCCGGCCGCGTCGATGACGTCGCGAACACCGACGGATTCAACGTTGTCTTGTGGCACCCAAATAGTGAGGTCACCCTGCGCAACCTTGAGCTGCAGATAAACTTTGGTCTCACCGCGAATGGTGCGATCTGCAATTTCGATGATCTGTGCAGCACCGTGGTGTGGGTATACGACGGTCTCGCCGACTTTAAAGCGCATTAGGTTAAATCCCTCCGGAAACCCCAATTTTACCACAGATGAGGGCATTACCCAAGGGTAGAATTGACCCGCACCCACTCGCAGGAGGAATGAATGTTTCGCAAGTTTGCCGCCGTCGTAATCGCCGTAGGAGTAGCCTTCGGTACCGCGGGTTGCAACATGGTTAACCCAGTTGCTTCGATTGAGGCCTACACCCCATCGGACGGCGCACAGGCTGACCTCGGCAAGGTGGCCGCTCGCAACTTCATCCTGCTAACTCACGGCGAGCACCGCTGGCTAGTCGGAACGATCGTGAACTCGGGTCTCGAGAACCAGCAGCTCTCGCTGAGCTACGAAGAAGAGGGTGCAACCAAAGTTCAGACCATCACCCTGACCCCTGGTCAGAAGTTCGATCTGGGGTACAACGGCACCAGCGCACTGATGGTAAAGACTGCCACCCAGGCTGGCGCGCTGTTCCCAGTGACTCTCTCAGCACAGGGTGTTGAGCCGGTTGCGCTAGCAGTTCCTGCCCTCGACTCGACTCTCGAAGAGTACAAGCTGCTGATCAACAAGTTGGCCGCCGATGCGGGCATCGAGATCAAAGAACCGACCGCTGTACCAACCGTGTCCCCAACCAAGGATGCGTCACACGGTGGCGACCACTAAACCAAGCTT
>CAYTNT010000038.1:0-8929 GCA_964439235.1 uncultured Rhodoluna sp.
GAGTTCTTCAACGAGATTGGTTCACCCGGCGGCGCTGCCAAGGTGGGCAAGATCGACCACGACCACGAGGTCATCAAGGTTCTACCGCTGCAGAATCAGTAACTTTGTTTGACCGCCTGCCCGAGTATCCCTGGGAACAGCTAAAGCCATACGCTGCCAAGGCGGCAAAGCACGCGCTCGGAGCCGTCGACCTTTCGGTTGGTTCGCCCGTTGATCCGACTCCATCAATCATTCAGGATGCGCTAAACGCGGCATCCAACGCTCCCGGTTATCCATCGACGGGTGGTTCACTCGAGTTTCGCGAGGCCGTGGTTGAGTGGTACGCGCGTCGCAGGGGAGTGCCTGGCCTGCAGCCCGACCAGGTGATGCCGACAATCGGTTCGAAAGAGCTGATTTCGTGGTTGCCACTCATGATGGGCCTCGGCCCCGGCGATGTCGTCGTGCAGCCAACCAACGCATACACCGCTTATGTTGTCGGCGCGGCCCTGTGCGGTGCCGAAATCATCAGCGAGGATGACCCTGCAAAGTGGCCCGCAAACACGAAGCTGGTTTGGGTGAATTCGCCGGGCAATCCGGACGGCAAGGTTATGGATGCGCCAACGCTCAAAGCCGCCGTCGATCGCGCTCGCGAGCTGGGTGCGCTACTCGCTTCTGACGAGTGCTACGCCGAACTCGGCTGGGGTCGCTGGGCCACCGAGCTGATTCCGTCGGTGCTTGATCCTCGCGTGTGCGGCGGCTCGCATGAGGGCATCCTTTCGGTTTATTCGCTTAGCAAGCAGTCGAATCTGGCGGGCTATCGTGCGGCCTTTGCGGTGGGTGACGCCAAGCTAATCAAAGCACTCGTGAACCTGCGCATGCACAGCGGGCTCAACACCCCTAACCCGGTGCAGAAGGCAATGGCCGTTGCCCTGGAGGACGAAGAGCACGTTGGCGTAACCCGCGAGATTTATCGCGAACGGCGCGAGATTCTGCTGGATGCGGTTCGCGCTTACGGCTTCGAGCTGAGCGAGTCCGAGGCGGGCCTTTACTTGTGGGCAACCTTAGGCAAGGACTGCTGGCAGACCGTCGACGAAATGGCCGAAATCGGCATCGTTGTAGTGCCTGGAATCTTCTATGGCCAGGCTGGCAAAAACCACGTCCGGTTCTCGCTTACGGCGACCGACGAAAAGGTAGCCGAAGCGGCACGCCGCCTGCATGAAACCGCTAGAGTTAAGCCCGTCTAAACCCAGACCCGAGCCTCTTTTTGGGCGCCCAGAGCAATAGGAGCTTCGATGACCTCGAGCGACAAGGTTCAGTTAACCTACGGCGACATCACCGCCGAGTTTCCGGTGCTGCGTGCCGTTGATGGCGCTGACGCGGTCGACATCTCGAAGCTGACTGCCGCGACTGGCTTGACCGCATACGACCAGGGTTTCGTAAACACGGCATCCACCAAATCGGCGATTACATTTATCGACGGCGGCGAAGGAATTCTGCGCCACCGCGGCTACCCGATCGAGCAGTTAGCCGGAAGCAAATCATTCCTCGAGGTTGCCTACCTGTTGATTTACGGCGAGCTGCCAAGCGTTGATGAGTTAGCCGGCTTCGAAGACAAGATTCGTCGCCACACACTGGTTCACGAAGACCTCAAGAACCTCTTCCACGCGATGCCGCAGACCGCGCACCCGATGGCAGTTCTCGCCGCCGGCGTTACAGCGCTGTCGACCTTCTATCAGGATTCACTGAACCCGCACGACACCGAGCAGGTTGAGCTATCGACGATTCGCCTGCTGGCCAAGCTTCCGGTTCTTGCCGCATACGCTCACAAGAACAGCCTCGGCCAGGCGCTGCTGTACCCAGACAACTCGCTGAACTACGTCGAGAACTTCTTGCGACTGACTTTCGGAAATGCAGCCGAGCAGTACGTTCAGAACCCTGTTGTGACCAAGGCTCTCGACACGCTGCTGGTGCTTCACGCAGACCACGAGCAGAACTGCTCGACCTCAACAGTTCGTTTGGTCGGTTCTTCGCAGGCCAACCTCTTCGCTTCTATTTCTTCGGGCATCAACGCCCTGTTCGGTCCGCTGCACGGTGGTGCCAACGAGGCAGTACTCGAGATGCTCAGTTCGATTCGCGACTCGGGTGAGAGCGTTCAGCGCTTCGTCGAGAAGGTAAAGAACAAGGAAGACGGCGTTCGCCTGATGGGATTCGGTCACCGCGTTTACAAGTCTTTCGACCCGCGCGCCAAGATCGTCAAGGCAACCGCAGACCGCGTTCTGGCTGAGCTTGGAGTCAACGACCCACTGCTCGACATCGCCAAGGAGCTCGAGGCGGCAGCGCTTGCCGACAGCTACTTCATCGAGCGCAAGCTTTACCCAAACGTCGACTTCTACACCGGCGTCATCTACAAGGCCATGGGATTCCCACCACGCATGTTCACCGCGCTCTTCGCGATTGGTCGCCTGCCTGGATGGATTGCGCACTGGCGTGAGATGAACGTCGACCCGGCAACCAAGATTGGTCGCCCTCAGCAGATCTACATCGGCGAGCCTCAGCGCGACCTGCCTCGTTTCTTCAACTAAGCGCGTTCGAGCCAGAACACTTTGGTGTCGCCGTAGTTTTTGACTTCGGCGAGAGTCAGCCCGGCCGGCACAGCAACGTCGGCGCTGCGACTAGAGCGCTCAAGCACGATTAGCGCATCCTCGCCGAGTGCAGCCATCAATGCCTGCAGGTTCTCGGCGACTTCGGCACTCGAAACCTCGTACGGCGGGTCGATAAACACCAAGTCGAACGCGCGGGTTGGCGGTGCGAGGCGAAATCCAGTTAGAACGGCGTCAACCGATTTGGTGACGGTTTGGATTTCGGCCGAGGCGCCGGCGGCGAGCAGCGCATCCTGAATCATGCGCGCGTTCTTCTGGCAAACGAGCGCGGCCTTCGAATCCTTCTCAACCAGGGTCACCCGAGATGCTCCGCGACTGGCAGCTTCGAGTCCGAGCGCCCCGGTGCCGGCATACAAATCGAGCACGCAGGCGTCATCCAGTTCGAATCTGGCTTCGAGTCGATTGAAGATGCTCTCGCGAATTCGATCGCTGGTCGGACGCGTGGTTTTCGCCGGGGCGGCAAGCACCCTCGAACCCGCTATTCCACCGATGATTCTTGTCATGACCCGCACAAGCCTAGCCGCTGAAAATCGGGCGCAACAGGCAAGATAGAGGCATGCTGCTTCCGAAGACCAACCTCGATCGCGTCTTGGGCGATCGCACGGCCAAGTCGTTTGCGAAGCACCTGGGTTTGCACACGGTTGCAGATCTGCTGGTGCACTTTCCGAGGCGATACAGCAAGCGCGGCGAACTGACCCCGCTGTCCGAAATTCCACTGGGTGAGACCGTTACGGTGGTGGCCGATGTGGTCGATGCCAAAGAACGCAGGATGCGTGGCCGCAACGGAAGCATCCTCGAGGTGCGCATCACCGACGGCAACGGTTTCGTATCGCTCACGTTCTTCAACCAGGCCTGGCGGCAGAAGGACTTGAGGCCAGGAGTTCGAGGCCTGTTCGCGGGCAAGTTCTCGAGCTATCAGGGCAACTTGCAGTTGGCACATCCCGAATACGAACTGTTTCCTGAAGACATCTCTGAAGAAGACGCCAAGGCCTGGGCCGAGCTGCCGATCCCGATTTATCCCGCGTCGAGCAAGGTAACCACCTGGATGATTCAGCGAGCGATGGGGGTGGTGCTCGACACTCTTCCACCGGTTGAGGATGCGCTGCCCGAAGACCTGGTTGCCGCCGAGAAACTGTTGCCCGCCGACCAAGCCATTCGCCTGATTCACCAACCTGCGCGACAGCAAGATTGGCAGAGCGCTCGCGACACACTGCGTTACCAAGAGGCCTTCGCGCTTCAGGCGACTTTGCTTCGCCGCAAGGCCGAAGCGCAGCAGATTGCGAGCACCGCAAGACCAAGAGTTTCAGGTGGCCTGCTCGACCGCTTTGATGCGCAACTGCCGTTCAACCTGACCCGGGGGCAGAGTGAGGTCGGCGCCGCGATCGAACAGGATCTCGCGCAACCGCATCCGATGCACCGGTTGCTTCAGGGTGAAGTGGGTTCAGGCAAGACCCTCGTCGCGATTCGAGCCATGCTCACGGTTGCAGATAGCGAGGGCCAGTCGGCACTTTTAGCACCCACCGAGGTTCTCGCAGCCCAGCACTTCGCTTCCATCCAGAGATCTCTCGGCGAGGAGCTAGCCCGAGAGGTTGGGTTGACACTGCTGACCGGGCAGCTATCGCAGGCTGACCGCAAGCGAGCCATGCTTCAGGTGGTAAGCGGAAAATCGCGAATCGTCGTCGGCACGCACGCTCTGATTGCCGACAAGGTCGAGTTTTTCGATCTGGGTCTGGTGGTCATCGACGAACAGCACCGGTTCGGCGTCGAGCAGCGCGAGGCTCTGCGACAAAAGGGCAAGCTTCCGCCGCACGTGCTAACCATGACCGCGACGCCTATTCCTCGAACCCTAGCCGTCACCGTCTTCGGCGATCTCGAGGTCTCGACCCTGAACGAGTTGCCCGCCGGCCGTCAACCAATCAGCAGTCACGTCGTGCAGCTCAGCAAACCTCAACTTGTGGCGCGCACCTGGCAACGCATCGCCGAAGAGGTCGAGAAGGGCTTTCAGGCGTTCGTAGTCTGTCCCCGAATCGACGAGGATGACCCGGGCGAGGAGCTCGCCGAAACTGGCGGGGCAGCAGAAGAGGATTTCGAGTTTCTCGATGGCACCGAAGAAGGTGCTGCTGCTTTTGCCAAGAAGCCGCGCCAACCGCTGGCCTCGGCGGTGGGAATGGCGGCATCCCTCAAAGAATTGCCGGTGCTCGCCAAGGTTCGCATCGGACTCTTGCACGGGCGCATGCCGGCCGAAGAAAAGACCGAGGTTATGCGCGCGTTCTCGACTCGCGAGATTGACGTCTTGGTTTCAACCACGGTTATCGAAGTCGGCGTGGATGTGCCGAACGCAACCGTCATGGTCATCGTCGATGCCGACCGCTTCGGCATCAGCCAGTTGCATCAGCTGCGAGGCCGAGTCGGTCGCGGCGGCAACCCTGGCCTGTGCCTGCTGCTAACCAGTGCCGAGCCGGGCAGTTTGGCCCTCGAACGAGTCAGTGCTGTGGCCGAAACCACCGACGGATTCAAGCTCAGCGAGGTCGATCTCGAACTCAGGCGCGAGGGCGACGTGCTGGGCAAGAGCCAGTCGGGTGGTCGCAGCAGCCTGCGCCTCTTGCGTGTGATTCAGGATGCGCCACTGATTCAAGAGGCACGAGCCCAGGCCGAGCGCTTGCTGGCCGAGGATCCCGCACTGACCAAGCA
The DNA here is from genome assembly GCA_964439235.1 of uncultured Rhodoluna sp. Lineage (GTDB taxonomy): Bacteria > Actinomycetota > Actinomycetes > Actinomycetales > Microbacteriaceae > Rhodoluna. The sequence goes on from CAYTNT010000038.1 coordinate 5,331, forward strand.
CCCCAAACTGGCTCAGCTGCTCGAAGAAATCGATTCGGCGGCACAAGAAAATCTCGCCAAGTCATAGAAGGGCTAACCTAGAGACATGACAAGGATTGCCGTTTATCCAGGTTCGTTCGACCCACTGACCTTTGGTCACCTCGACATAGCTGCTCGCGCGGCCAGACTGTTCGACGAGCTGCACATCCTCGTGGTGCACAATCCGGGAAAGACCCCGCGTTTCTCGAGCGAAGAGCGCGTCGAGCTGATTCGTGCCAGCCTTCCCGAGGCAGCGCGCTTCGGCGTCAGTTTTCCGCCTAGCTCGCAGAGCAAAGTCGTCATCGACACGCTAGACGGCGGTCTGCTTGCCGACTACTGCCACCGCGTCGGAGCCTCCGTGCTGGTCAAGGGTGTGCGCAACGGTGTCGACATCGATTACGAGGTGCCGATGGCCCGCGTCAATCGCGATCTTGCGGGTGTCGAAACCGTGCTGATTCCGGCAGATCCTCAGCAGGGCTTTGTTTCAAGCTCGTTGGTCAAGCAGGTTGCCGACCTGGGTGGTTCGGTCGAAAAGTATGTTCCTAGCGCGGTCGTGCGTGCCCTACGCGCCACGGCGAAGAACCAGTAAGAAGTTTTCATGAGTCAAAAGAACAGATTCGAGTCGCAAAACTCGCCTTATGTGATGCCCGTGCACGAGCTGATGCACAAGCCGGGTGCCATGCGTGAGCTGCGTCTCGACATCGAGGTTCCAGAGGCGCTAACCAATGGCGCAGCGAGCGTGGATGCGGGTATCGAACTCGACCTAGACGTTCGACTCGAGTCAGTGCACGAGGGAATCCTGGCAACCGGAGACGTCTTCGCCGACGCATCTGCCGAATGTTCAAGGTGCCTCGATGCGATAACTGTGCCCGTAGAGGTAGATTTTCAGGAACTTTTCGCCTATTCTTTAACCGAACCGGATGACTTTGTCGTTCTCGACGAGCAAATCGATCTTGAACAGGTGATCCGAGACGCGGTTGTTCTAAGCCTTCCGTTTCAACCAATCTGCAACCCAGACTGCAAAGGTCTGTGCGTTGACTGCGGAGTGAAGTGGGCCGAGAACCCAGAACACGTGCACGAAGCTGCGATTGATTCGCGGTGGAATGCGCTCCAGAACTTCAAGGAAGAGTAATCATGCCAGTACCAAAGCGCCGCCTTTCGCGTGCAAACTCTCGCGCCCGCCGCTCACAGTGGAAGGCTGACCCAGTAGCACTGGTCAAGACCATCGAGAACGGCAAGACCGTTTACAGCCTGCCTCACCGCGCCAAGGTCGTCGAAGACTCAGCCGGCAACGCGCTGTTCCTCGAGTACAAGGGCCGCAAGGTCGCTGACGTCTAAATCTTTTTAGAGCGATGAACCTCGACGTTCTAAGCAACCGCCTAGGCGTCCAGATCGAGCCTCAGCTGCTAGAACTCGCTCTAACCCACCGCTCATACTCGTATGAGCACGGCAATCAACCCAACAACGAACGCCTGGAGTTTCTAGGCGATGCGGTGTTGGGTTTTGTCGTTACTGCCCACATTTTTGAATTGCTGACCGAGCTTCCCGAGGGCGAATTGACCAAGGTCAAGAACTCGGTGGTGAGCGCCAGGGCGCTCTCGGTTGCGGCTACAGAATTGGGTCTCGGCGAGTTTCTGCGACTAGGCAAGGGCGAAGAGCAAACCGGCGGCCGCGAAAAGCCAAATCTGCTGGCGGATGCGTTTGAGGCGATTCTGGGTGCGGCCTACGTGTCTCAGGGGCTAGAGGCAGCAACCGCAATCATTCGCCGCTTTGTTTTTCCGCTGCTCGAAAACCCAGATGCGTTGCGCGCCAGCGCCGACCCGAAAACCACCTTGCAAGAAATTGCTCAGGCCAAGGGCCAGTCGGTGAACTACGAGGTTACTCACGAAGGCCCCGATCACGACCGCAACTTCTTTGCCTCCGTGTATGTCGGCGAGAAGCTGCTGGCCAAGGGCGAAGGTCGCAGCAAGAAGCTTGCTGAGGCCGCTGCAGCCACCGAAGCCATCGCAGTACTGAACCGATAGAGCATGCCTGAGCTACCCGAAGTCGAAACCGTTCGCGCCGGCCTAGCGCCCGCGCTGACCCGTGCCGTGATTCTCGACGTAGAGGTGCTTGACGCTCGCTCGCTGAAGCGGCATCCAGCCCCGCCCGCAGACTTTGTGCGCGCTCTGGTCGGAGCTCGAATCGAGGCTGTGGTTCGCCGCGGAAAATTCTTGTGGATGCCGCTGAGCGCGAGCGATGGGCGATTTGCGTATCCTGTTGCACTTGTCGGCCACTTGGGAATGAGCGGCCAAATGCTGCTGCGCGAACCCGGTTTCGAGCCCGAAAAACTGACCCGAGTTGTGATCACCGCCGAGACCGCAGATGGTGAAACAGTCGAGTTTCGATTCATCGACCAGCGAATCTTTGGCTCGCTAGCAATCGATGATCTGGTGCCAACCAAGGATGGCAAGCCAGGTGGTTTCTCAGCTGGAGTGCTCTCGGGCTCACCGCTCGAGTGCCTGATTCCCCGTTCGGCCGCTCACATCGCGAGAGACCCACTGGATCAAGATTTCGACCAGAACCAGGTGCTCAAGGGATTCGCTAAGAAGCAATCAGGCATCAAGCGCGTTCTACTAGACCAAAACCTGCTTAGCGGCATCGGCAACATCTACGCCGATGAAGCTCTGTGGCGCACGCGCATCCACTATGACCAGCCGGCCGCGACACTGTCCAAGCAGAAGTCGAAAGAACTGCTCGAACACGTTCGCGAGATCCTTGCTGCTGCGGTCGAACAGGGCGGCACGAGCTTCGATGAGCAGTACAAAAACGTGAACGGGGAGAGCGGTTACTTCGCCGTTTCGCTGAACGCCTATGGAATGACCGGCCGGCCCTGTAACCGTTGCGGAAAGTCGATTCGCAGGGATTCTTGGATGAACCGCGGTTCGCACTTCTGCCCGAACTGCCAGCGCCTCAAAATAGGGTAATTTGGTCTAATTGGTGCGAGTTTGCGCACCTTTGCAGCGGCGCCAGAATCGAAAGGGGTGAACAAGCATGTATTTGAAGAGCCTCACCCTCAAAGGGTTCAAATCATTTGCTCAGCCAACCACTTTCGCCTTCGAACCTGGTGTGACCGCCGTTGTCGGACCTAACGGATCCGGCAAATCCAATGTTGTTGATGCGCTTGCCTGGGTGATGGGAGAGCAGGGTGCAAAGACCCTGCGCGGCGGCAAGATGGAAGACGTCATCTTCGCCGGAACCTCAACCAAAGGCCCGCTCGGTCGCGCCGAGGTTCTGCTGACCATCGACAACACCGACGGTGCTCTGCCGATTGACTACAGCGAGGTCACTATCTCGCGCACCCTGTTTCGCAACGGCGGCAGCGAGTATGCGATCAATGGCGAACCCTGCCGACTGCTGGATGTTCAAGAACTGCTCTCTGACTCGGGTCTCGGCCGCGAAATGCACGTCATCGTTGGACAGGGACAGCTCGATTCGATTCTGAAGGCAACGCCCGAAGAGCGTCGCGGTTTCATCGAAGAAGCGGCGGGAATCTTGAAGCACCGCCGCCGCAAAGAGAAGACCGAGCGCAAGCTCGAGGC
>CAYTNT010000039.1:0-8800 GCA_964439235.1 uncultured Rhodoluna sp.
GACTGCAGGTATTTGATGCCGCCCCACACCAGGTTGCTTGATTGCTGGCTGGTACCCGAGGCGATGTCGCCCTGGTCAATGATCAAAACCTTTAGACCTCGTGCACTGAGCGCGGCCGCTGAAACGGCTCCGTTGATTCCGGCACCGACAATGACCGCATCGTATGCGGTGTCTGAGAGTGCTTTTCGGTTCACGTTTTCTCTGTGTCTTCGGCGGATCAAAGGTCGAGCAACAAGGCTCTATCTAGAAACCTAAGCGCGGGAAATAACGAATGATTCGGCTCGAGATAACGGTTGATAACGGCTCAGGTAACGAAATGGTAACGCCCGATTTGCCTTTGATACTCTCGAAACTAGCGTCTGATTCTCGGCGCAAAAACAACTCGAAAGGTAGTTTCGTGGCAGTTCTAGCTATCGATGCTGGCACCACCGGCGTCACCGCTCTGGTCGTCGAGGTTGACGGAAAGATCATCGCCAAAAGCCACCGCGAGTTTCCACAGTATTTTCCGCGAGTGGGTTGGGTAGAACACGATCCCGAGGAGATTTGGCAGGCCACTCTAGCGGCCGTCAAGGATGCTGTCGAACAGTCTGGAACCACCCCGACCGCACTGGGAATCACCAACCAACGCGAGACCGTGGTGTTGTGGGACAAAGACACCCTCAAGTCGCCCTGCAAGGCGCTCGTATGGCAAGACCGCAGAACCGCGAACCTGATTGTCGACATCCGCAATTCCGGAATCGAAGAAGAGATTCGGCGTAAGACAGGGTTGGGTCTCGACCCATACTTCTCGTCATCGAAACTGCTCTGGATCTCGAAGAACGAACCCGAGATCTGGGCCGGAGTAACCTCGGGTCAGGTGCTGTTTGGCACGGTTGACTCGTACCTCGTAGCCCGCCTGACCGCCGGCAGAAGGCACGTGACGGATGCGTCGAACGCATCCCGCACCCAGCTGATGGACATCAACACTGGAACCTGGGATGACGAACTGCTCAAACTGTTCGCTGTACCCAAATCTGGGCTGCCCGAGATCGTCCCGACCTACGGTGTAATCGATCAGACCTCACCGGATGCGTTTCTGGGCTTGCAAATCCCGATCTCGGGTATCGCGGGCGACCAACAGGCCGCACTGTTCGGCCAGGCAGCCTTCGAGGTTGGCGACAACAAGTGCACCTATGGCACTGGCGCCTTCATTCTGACCAACACAGGGCGAACCAAAGTCGACAGCTCGCACGGCCTGCTCTCGACTATCGCCTGGCAAAACCCCAACGGCGAAATCACCTACGCGCTAGAGGGTTCGGTGTTCATCGCGGGTGCAGCCGTGCAGTGGCTGCGTGACGGCCTCAAGATCATCGACAGCGCAGCCGAGGTTGAAGAGCTTGCACGATCTGTGCCCGACGACGGCGGCCTGACATTCGTGCCCGCGCTATCTGGTCTGGGTGCTCCGTTCTGGGATCCATACGCTCGCGGAACCATGTTTGGAATTACCCGCGGCACAACCGACGGCCACCTTGCTCGCGCAACCCTGCAGGCAATCGCGTTTCAGGTTCGTGCCGTGGTGGATGCCATGTCGCAAGACACCAAAGTCAAACTCACTTCGATTCGAGCGGACGGCGGTGCTGCCGCAAACAACCTCCTGATGCAGATGCAGGCCGACTGCCTCAAGATCCCGGTTATTCGAGGCATGAACCTCGAGTCGACTGGCCTGGGCGCCGCGTTTCTCGCGGGAATCGGAACTGGAATCTGGTCTTCCAAGAAGGAGCTTCGCGAGGTGTTCCAGGTTGACCGCGTCTTTGACAACAAGAAGTTCAACGAGTGGAACTACATCTCCTGGCAGCGAGCCGTGAAGATCTCACGGGGCTGGGCACACCAGGGCGAAAACTAAACCCAGCGGCACTTAAAGCAACGAAACCAAACCCAACGAGGATGCGCAAGCGCTGTAAGCGCGCCCCTCCCACTCGGGTTAGCCAAACGGAAAAGTTCGAGGCCGGCTATTTACCGGCCTCGAACCCTTTACCCGCAAATTACCCCTTGAGGCCTGAGCTCTGCGCATTCTCTACGAACGCGCGCTGAGCAAAGATGAAGACCGCGATCGGAGCGGCAATAGCCAAAATGACACCCGCAAGAATCAAGTTTGGCGAGTCAGCACCACGACCACCCAGAACCGAAAGGGCAGGCGCAAGCACTGCAGCGGATCGGTTGCCGGAGTCGATCACAATCAGCGGCCAGATGAACGAGTTCCACGCATACAGGAATGCAAAGGTCGTCAGGGTTGCAATCGCCGGAATCGAGAGTGGCACAAAAATCTTCCAGAGAATCGTCCAGCGGCTCGCGCCGTCGATTAGCGCAGCCTCCTCGAGTTCCTTTGGAATCGAGACGAAGAACTGGCGCATCAGGAACGTGCCGTATGCGCTAAAGATGAACGGAAGAATCAGCGAGCCCAGGTTATTCACCCAGCTGATGCCAACCATTAGCTGGAACAGCGGGATGATGATCACCACAAACGGGATCATGATCGAGCCGAGCCAAGCTAGGAATATCCCGTCGCGACCCTTGAACCTGAGTCGAGCGAATGCGTATCCGCCGAGGATGCTGGTGAACAACTGCCCCGCAACGACCAGGATCGTCACAAGCACTGTGTTGGTAATCGCACGGTCAAAGCCGTTCAGCTTGAGCACCTCGCCAAAGTTTCCTAGTTCGGCCGAGACGCTCTCGACTGGCTTTAGGTCTGCGCTCGGAAGGTAGAGCGGATCCGCAGACAGGTTGTTCGGATCCTTATAGGCGCCGACGATGGCAGAGCCGGTATCGGCGAAGGCCTTACCTGACGCATCCGTGTAGACATCGAACTTGGAGCCGTTTAGCTCAACCTGCTGGCCCGTTTCGGTGAACCCGTCACGTGGCGCATAGAACATCTCGCTCGGCTGATCAACCGGAACCCATTCGCGAGCGCTCAGACCCTGCCCAATACGCGCCATGTTGAGTAAGGAACCATCGGGCTGTGGCACCTCGAAGAGCGGCGCATCCTGGCCATCGATTTGAGTCGAGGCTGCCGCATACGGAAGGAATCTAGGTGGATACGTGAAGACGTCGCCGACGGTCTTGACCGAGCCGCTAAGCGCTAACAAGAACGGAACGAGAACAATGATTCCGGTAACGCCTAGAACGATGTAGGTGACTAACTTGCCGGTAAAGCTGCGCACCATGCTGTTTGCCTTGGCCATTAGCTTGCCTCCGCTTCTTTCTTCTGGCGATTGAATTGGATGAGCGTGAAGGTGAAGATCACCGCGAAGAGGATCCATGCCACCGCGCTGGCCTTGCCGAAATCACCCTGCTGGAAGCCAAGCTGATACAGGTAGACCACCGGCGTCAGCGTCGCGTTGTTTGGGAACCCAACGACATTCGGCTGGTTCAGCGCGAACACCACATCGAACAGCTGAAGAGCCAAGATCACGGTGGTCGCCGTCACAAAGAAGGTGGTCGGACGCAGCGCGGGCAGCGTCACGTGGATGAAACGCTGGAGCGAGTTCGCACCGTCCAGCTCTGCGGCCTCGTAAAGCTCTTTTGAAATCGACTGAAGACCCGCGATAAAGAGCACGGTATTGAAACCAAACTGCGACCAGGCAAAGACCACGACCACCGCTGCAAGAGCCCATTGCTCGGTCGAAAGCCAACCGATTTCGACTCGGGTCGGCAGAGGATCACCCGGCAACAGCAGGTTGAAGAAGATGAAAATCTCTTGAATCGCGTAGTTGAAGAAGCCGACGGATGAGTTCAGCATCTGCTTCCAGATCAGGGTCACACCGATCACACCAGCGACGCTCGGGATAAAGAAGATGGCGCGGAAAACTTTAGAGCCGGGAAGTCGAAGCTCAATGAGGGTGGCCAAGATCAGGGCCGGAATCACGGCTAGTGGAACCGCAGTAACCAGGAAGATGATGATGTTGTACATGGATCGCCAGAACAGCGGGTCCAGGGCGCCAACGGTGACACCGAAGATTTCGGCGATCTTCAAGTAGCCGGCATCCAGAGAACCAGAGCCCGAGCTAAAGGTCAGGCCGAGAGTGTTGGCGTAGTTATCAAGCCCAACAAACCTCATCTGACTCGAGCCGTTCCACTCGAAGAATGACATCACCAGCGAGTAGAGCAGCGGTCCAGCAAGGAAAGCCAAGAAGCCGAGCAGGCTAGGCGCCACGAAGAGCCAGCCGGCCAACTTTTCTTCTTCGGACTGATTTGCTCCGACATGGCGACTCATCGGTTCGGCTGAAATCATTCGAATGGCGATGACACTCAAGATAGCTACGAGCACGAAGAACGCGGCGAGTGGATTCGGAGTGAAAAGCGAGGCAATGGCGATGGAAATCATCGTCAACGGATTGAACTGAATGAACCAGACCACGAACCCGAGAGCGGTAATCGCCTGGCCGGCAATCCGAAGGATGCGAATGAAGCCTAGAGCGTTCGCCTGACGAGGAGTCGGCTCGTTACCCGAACCGGGCTCGTAGATGCGCTTGGCGAGCCGCAGAGCAACTACCCACCAAGCAATTCCGGCGATGAGAATGGAAAGCCCGCCGAAGGCGGCGTAGAAGGCATCCCCCATGAGATTGAAGAGCAGAATCCAACGGGCAATTTGGAAGCCTAGAAATGAAGCGATGGCAACGAGGAGAACGTTGCTAATGATCGCAGCACGGCGAGCGCGAGGCGAACCGCGCTTCAGGCCGAGGGCGATGAAAATCTGGCTGCCCGCTACCGCAGCTGCGGCTAATACAAGCCATAGGATGAGCGATTCGGAGATCCCAAGCAGGTTTGGCGCGAAGAATGCGATACCCATGGTCAGCGTGAAGAGTGCCGCTAGCGCGAAGTGCCAAAGTGGGACGAGAGCAACGGCTCGCTGGCTGAGCCTTTCTACAAAACGGCCAACTAGTCGTGGGCGTCGTCGCCACACATCCAGGATTTTCATGGTTTACCTAATTTACTTACTCGAGAAGACACGAGCCCAAGCATCGGCCTGGGCTCGTGTCATTACTCAATGGGTTGCGACTAACCGCCGAACGCTCCAGAGGCCTCAGTACAGATCTTGGCCTTGAAGTCATCGATGGTTCGGGTGCCGTTGAAGAGGGCGGTTACGCCGTCACCGGCAGCCTTGTCAAAGGCTGGCCAGTTGCCCTTCCACAGTGGACCCTCGGCAACAGGGTTGTTCGAGATTGCATCAACGAACGCCTGGTTGTTCTGAGGTGGGGTGAAGCTCAGGAACTTGGTGATTGCATCCTGCGACTTGCGCGATGGAATGTTTGCACCGAGCTCCGAGATCTTGCCCTGAACGTCAACGCTGGTCAGCTCCTGAACAAGCTTGAAAGCTGCCTCAGGGTTCTTGGTCTTAGCGTTGACTACGTAAGCGCCCCAGAACTGCCAGTTACGGCCTTCTGCTGCACCGGTAGGCAGGTTCACGACGTCCCAAGCGAAGTTCGAGATCTCACGTGCGCCAGGGGTTGCCCAGCGGCCGTTGATGAACATACCAACCTGGCCAGCCTTGAATGGAGGCTCTGCGTCTTCACCGTACTTGACACCGTAGCCCTTGTCGTAGAGGCCCTTCATGTATGAAAGACCAGCGATCGAGGCGTCTGAGTCGAGAGCACATGCGGTGCGGTCTTCGTTGAAGAAGCTACCGCCAGCTGAGTTTACGAAGTAACCCCAGTTAGCCCACCAGCCGCCAGCTCCGAAGCCCTTGACTCCTTCGCCGCCCTGCTCAGTGATTGCCTTGGCGGTTGCTTCGAATGCTGCCCAGTCCCACTTGCCAGCCTTAGCCAACTCGCGTGGGTCCTCAACGCCAGCCTTCTGGATCAGGTCGAGGTTTAGGTACAGGGCAAAGGTGGATACGTCACGAGGCAGACCCCACAGGTGGGTGTCAGCGCTCGGCATACCGGTCTCAGGGTCGACAGTCAGCGATGACATCGGTCCCTCGTAGAAGTCAGCGTCGCTGTGGTCAGTTCCCTTTGCAACGTCGCGAAGGTTCATGATCAGGCCGGCCTTGGCAAAGTCAGCAATGTCGGTTCCAGGAATCCAGAACACGTCAGGAGCGGTACCTGCTGCAATGTCGGTCTTCAGCTTGTCCTGGTATGGCGAGCCTTCAGAGTTACCAGGCTTGTAGGTCAGGTTCAAGCCGATGTTCTTGGCGTTGATTTCTTCCGAGATGCTGGCGTAAACGTCAGCTTCTGCTTGGTTGTCTGGTCGGGTCATCCAGGTCAACTCAGCTGGTTCAGCTGTGTTGAGGCCTGCGCATCCGCTGAGAAGCAGAGCTGATCCGAGGGCAACTGCTATCGCTTTTTTGTTAAAGCGCATTTCGTTCCTCCTATTTTTGATCTCGAAAATCAGTTGATTCCCGAGTTTTTCGGCTCTCGCTAGCGCTCTTCTGGTCGACTTGCCTGGACTACGAGGCATCCGGCCCTTCGAGAAGCTAAAGAGTTAGTTTCATCCCACCAGAAGACCGCCGCGACTCCCCTATTGGTTGCCGAGTTGGTCTGGAATCGTTAGAAATGCTGTGCCGAATCGTTACTTTTTCCGTTACTAATCCGTTATCTGACTTTGAAGGCCAATAAATCCGCCACAATCGCCACTTTCGGTTGCTCGGAACAGCATCAAAATGCTCTCTGGAATCCAGAAGATTCACGATTGAGTGAGGCATCCACTGAATGTCGCCTGACTTCGGTGTAGGAAACTGGTTTCACGATTCCGACAACCGCTCGAAAGAGGACATCTTGTCTTTCTCTGAATTTCAGACCAATCGCGCTGTCATACCTGGCCTTCCCGAGTACGCATTCGGTGGTGATTACAACCCCGAACAGTGGCCCGAGGAGGTCTGGCTCGAGGACATGAAGCTGATGCGTGAAGCAGGGGTCAACCTGGTCACCGTCGGCGTGTTCTCGTGGGCCAAACTTCAGCCAACCGAGAACACTTGGTCTTTTGAGTGGCTGGATCGAGTGCTGGATCTTTGCCATGAAAACGGAATCAAAGTTGACCTCGCCACCGCGACGGCATCACCGCCACCCTGGCTTGGACTCAACCACCCAAGCACTCTCGCGGTCGACGAGACGGGCGTTCGTATGGCGTGGGGTGCTCGGCAACACTATTCGCCTTCGTCCTCGCTCTTCAAGAAGTTCTCGCTACAGCTGGTTGAAAAGATGGTCGAAAGATACGGCGATCATCCCGCTGTCGTGATGTGGCATGTCGGAAACGAATACGGGGCGCACACGTATCGCTGCTTCTCGGATGAAAGCGCTGACGCGTTCAGGTCATGGCTCCAAGCCAAGTACCAGAGTCTAGATACTCTGAACGAACGTTGGGGCACGGCGTTCTGGTCTCAGTGGTACTCATCCTGGGATGAAGTTATGCCACCTCGAAAGACCGTTTACTTTCCGAATCCGGCGCAGCAGCTCGATTTCAAGCGATTTTCTAGCGACGCAATGCTTGAGCTTTACAAGGGCGAGGTCGAGGTAATCCGCGAAAAGGTCGACGCCAAGATTCCAATCACGACCAACTTCATGCGCCTTTTCCCGCACGCCGACTATTGGTCGTGGGCGAAACACATCAACGTGATCAGCGATGACTGGTACCCGGATCTGGCTGACCCAGAATCGCATGTGGAGGGGGCCATGGGAGCTGACTTGATGCGCTCACTCGGCCAAGGCAAACCGTGGATTCTGATGGAACAGGCAACTTCGGCCATCAACTGGCGCGAAGTAAATCCAGCTAAACCCAAGAACGCCTACCGACGCTGGTCGCTGCAGCAGACCGCGCACGGCGCAGACGGCATCCTTCATTTTCAGTGGAGGGCATCGATTCGCGGAGCCGAGAAGTGGCACTCGGGAATGCTGCCTCACACGGGAACAGACACCAAGGTTTGGCGCGAGGTTTCGTCACTGGGTCAGGATCTCAAGAAATTGCAGCCGGTCATTGGCTCAAGAATCGAATCGCAAATCGCAATTTTGCTCGACTGGAGCAGTTGGTGGGCTCTCGAGCTTGACTCGCGCCCGTCAACACGTCTTTCGCAGCGAGAGGCACTTCTCGACTATTACCGACCGCTCTCTGCGGCCGGTTACTCGATTGATTTTGCGCATCCTGAGCAAGACCTTTCAAAGTACAAGTTGGTCATCGCCCCATCGTTGTATTTGATCTCTGACCTGGGTATCGAGCAGATTAAGTCGGCAGCCAGCCTGGGAACGAGCTTCGTCTTCGGCAAATTCAGCGGCGCAGTTGATTCTGAGGAGGGTGTCCGAATCGGAGGCCACCTGGTGGGCCTGCGTGACGTTTTCGGCTGCTACACCGAAGAGTGGCACCCGTTGCTGCCGGGTGAATCGGTAGAGCTCAAGATTGGTGCGGTTCGAGGCGAAGTAACCGGCTGGACTGAACACATTCGCCTGCTGCCTGGATCCGCTGTCGAGGCGACCTTCGAATCAGGAGACTTGGCCGGGCTGCCGGCAATCGTGAGCAACCAGCTCCCTAAAGCCAAGACCTGGTATCTGGGTTGTACGCCAAACCGTGGAATGCTCGCCGAGTTTCTAGAGCGAACGGCAATTGAGTCGGGCGTGGCTCCTGTTGTGCTGAATCTGCCCAAGGGCATGGAAGTCACGAAACGAGTCAACGAAACCGGAAGCTATCTGTTCCTGATCAACCACAGCAATGAAGACAAGCTGGTTGAAATCGGGCAAGCAAGCTACGACTTGATCAGTCAAGAATCACTCGAGCACGCGGTGCCTGTGGGTGCTGGCTTAGTGCGAGTTCTGAAAATCGACTAGGCACGCTTCGGTCG
>CAYTNT010000040.1:0-8685 GCA_964439235.1 uncultured Rhodoluna sp.
CCGCAACCCGCGCCGAGGGAATCACCGAGCTGTCGGGTGCCGCCATCGAGCCAGAGATTATGGACCTGATCGCGATCCTGCAGAAGATGGGCGCCATCATTTCGGTTGACACCGACCGCGTGATTCGCATCGAGGGCGTCAAGACCCTGACCGGTTACACCCACCGAGCACTGTTCGACCGCAACGAGGCCGCATCCTGGGCAGCGGCTGCGCTGGCAACCGGCGGCGACATCTTCTGTGTCGGAGCTCGTCAACCAGAGATGATGACCTTCCTGAATGTGTTCCGCAAGGTCGGTGGCGCATTCGAGATTGAGGATGACGGCATCCGCTTCTATCACCCAGGCGGTGAACTCAACCCGGTTGTTATCGAGACCGACGTTCACCCAGGATTTATGACCGACTGGCAGCAGCCGCTGGTTGTCGCGCTGACTCAGGCCAAGGGTCTTTCGATCATTCACGAGACCGTGTACGAAAACCGCTTCGGGTTCACCGACGCTCTAGTTCAGATGGGCGCTCAGATTCAGATTTATCGCGAGTGCCTGGGTGGAAACCCTTGCCGCTTTGGTCAGCGCAACTTCTATCACTCGGCTGTTATCAGCGGCCCGACCCCGCTGAAGGCTGCAGAGATTCGAGTTCCAGACCTGCGCGGCGGATTCAGCCACATGGTCGCAGCGCTCGCCGCTGAGGGAACATCGGTCGTGACCAATGTTCAGTTGATCTCGCGCGGATACGAGCACTTCCTGAAGAAGCTCGCCGACCTTGGCGCCGATTTCGTCTACACAGAGTAAGCGCATGGCCAAAAAAGCGAAGAAGCAAAAACCGCCGCTGCCGATGCCGGCATTGAACCCCAAAGAGCTCTACTTCACGATTCGCTTTGTTGCCGGCGTTTTGGTTCCCATCGTTCGCTTCATGTTTGGCGTTCGTGCCAAGGGTGCCGAGAAGCTGCCAAAAGATGGCGCATTCATCATTGTCGGCAACCACGTAACTAACGTGGATGCCCTTGCGGTCGCGTACTGGGTTTACATGCAGCTGGGCCGCGCCCCACACTTCTTGGCTAAAGAGAGCCTGTTCCGACTGCCGTTCTTTGGTCAGATGCTGCGCCGAGCCGGACAGATCCCCGTTTATCGTTCGGGTCGAAGCAACGATGAACCGCTTCGTGTAGCGGTTCAGTATCTTGAGGCTGGCCAGGTCGTCTGCATCTTCCCTGAGGGCACACTGACCCGCGACCCTGAACTCTGGCCAATGCGCGGCAAGCCTGGTGCCGTTCGACTGGCACTTCAGACCGGTGTGCCGGTCTACCCAATCGGCCAGTGGGGCAGCGAGAAGGTTCTGCCGCAGTATGGCGCTAAGTTCCGCCCAGGCTTCTGGAAAAAGGTCGACATCATCGTTGGCGACGAGGTCAACCTCGATGCCTACCGCGGTCGCACGCTCGGCAACCAGGAGTTGAGCGAGGCAACCGCCGTCGTGATGGCACGCATCACGGAACTCGTCGAGGTATTGCGCGGCGAAAAGGCACCGAACGGAACCCAGTGGGATCCCGAAGAGCACGGCCAGCCGGTCACCGGAAACTTCAAGAAAGAAGGCAAGTGACTTGGCAAAAGTAGCTGTAATGGGCGCCGGTTCCTGGGGAACCACCTTCGCCAAGGTTCTTGCAGATAGCGGCAACGACGTCATGATTTGGGCTCGTCGCGACGACATCGTAGAAGAGATCAACACCGACCACCGCAACGGCGACTACCTGCCGGGCATCAGGCTGCCCGAGTGGGTCAAGGCTTCGAGCGATGTGGCCGAGGTTCTCGATGGCGCCGAGCAGGTGTACCTTGCCGTGCCGTCACAGACCCTACGCCAGAACCTTGAGGCATGGGGTTCGAAACTTCCTTCGGATGCGATTCTGGTGAGCCTCATGAAGGGCGTCGAGAGAGACACCGGGCTTCGCATGAGCGAGGTCATTCGCGAGGTCACCGGCTGCAGTGATTCGAAAATCGTCGTGGTGTCAGGTCCAAACCTTTCGCTCGAGATTGCCAAGGAAGAACCAGCCGCATCGGTTGCTGCTTCAAGCAACGAGGATGCGGCCCACGCGGTGGCCAAGGCCGCCAGCAACGCATACTTCACCACCTTCACCAACAACGACGTGGTCGGCACCGAGTTTGGCGGCATCCTGAAAAATCTGATCGCGGTCGCCATCGGTATCGTGAACGGAGTCGGGTACGGCCAGAACACCAAGGCATCGATCATGACCCGCGGCTTGGCTGAGATTTCAAGATTTGCGGTTGCCTACGGGGCGGCACCGTCGACCATGGTTGGTTTGGCAGGTCTCGGTGACCTGATTGCCACTGCCGAATCGCCACTTTCGCGCAACCACAAGGCCGGCGAAATGCTCGGCAAGGGTTACACCAAGAAAGAAGTTCTCAAGCGCATGTCGCAGACCGCAGAGGGTCTTTCCTCGGTTGCTCCGGTGCTTCAGTTGGCGGCCGAAAAGGGCGTCAAGATGCCAATCGTCGAGCAGGTTAACCTCGTGATTGAGGGCAAGATGAATCCTCGCGACATCGCCCCGCACCTGACCCACGAATTCGATCAGCCGCAGGGCGAGTAAGGGTCTTTCGATGAGCAAGCTTCGCGTCGCGCTGGTCTTCGGTGGGGTTTCGAGCGAGCACTCAATCTCGTGCGCAACTGCCGCCGGTGTGCTGGGTGCCATCAATCGCGAAAAGTACGAAGTGGTGCCGGTTGGAATTACAAAAACCGGACTCTGGACGTTGGCAGCTGACGATGTCGAAAAGTGGAAACTGCGCAAGGGCGAACTTGCCGAAGTCCTAGATGAGGGCAATCGCGTCGACTGGGCCATGGATGGTTCGCGCGAGCTGTGGCTAACCGATTCGAGTGGAACCCGCTCCTCGCTCGGCAAAATTGACGTGATTTTTCCGGTGTTGCACGGCCCAAAGGGTGAAGACGGCACGGTTCAGGGTTACTTCGAGCTGCTCGGAATTCCGTATGTTGGCAACGGGGTTCTAGCCTCGGCCGCCGGCATGGACAAAGAGTTCACCAAGGCCCTGTTTGAGGCCGCTGGAGTGCCTTGCACTCCGCACGTCGTGGTGCACGAGCGTGAGATGCTCGATGACCCCGAGAGCGTTCTCGAGAGGGTTCGGGGCCTTGGCGGTCTGCCGATTTTCGTGAAGCCGGCTCGCGCTGGGTCCTCGGTCGGCGTATCCAAGGTCAGCGACTGGGATGCCTTTGGCGCTGCCGCCGAACTTGCTCTCGAGCACGATAGCAAGTTCGTAGTCGAGCGCGGCGTGGTTGGTCGCGAGGTCGAGGTTGCGGTGCTTTCGGGCCGTGGCGGGGCGGCCCCTCGAGTCTCGGTTGCCGGCGAGATCATCGTCAAGGGCCGCGAGTTTTACGACTTCGATGCAAAGTACCAGGACGAGGATTCGGTCGACCTGGTGGTGCCGGCCGACCTCAGGCCTGACGAACTCGCCGAGATGCAGCGCATCGCCGCAAAGGCATACCGCTCGCTCGGTTGCTACGGGCTTGCTCGCGTCGACTTCTTCTTGACCGCAAACGGGTTCTTGGTAAACGAGATCAACACACTGCCTGGCTTCACCCCGCTGTCGATGTTTCCTTCGCTGTGGGCGGCAAGCGGCATCGCCTACGCCGAGCTAATCGACGAACTGATTCAGTTGGCACTTGAAGCCAAGCGCTAAAAACTTAGCGCGCTAGACCGAAGCTGAGCCCTAACCAATAGCCCTAAGCGCCAGGAGCTAACCGACGGTGCAGGTCTTGGTCGGTTCGATTTGCGAGACCGCCGCGGCAACCGCATCCAGAGCCGTGGCCCCTGAAATCTTCTGTGAATCGACGATTACCTCGATGGCCGGGTTGCGACCGAAAGTGATGAAGCGATAGCTCGGTGCCGCAGACGGGTCGACCAGCCAGTCGAGGTCTGAGCTGCTGACGCAGGTCAGGGTGCTGACGGTAACCTCGGGAAGTCCGCAACGCAGCACGATCGCGGTTGGGTCACCCCAGGCCGCGGTGGCCTGAGCGTTGGTGGCTCGCTTGCTGAAATCGCCGATCGCATCCGGCAGTCGCACCGAAACCTCGGCGCACTTCGGGTTATTGGCGTCGGCCGCTGGTTCGAGCACGACAGTTGACGCACAGCCGCTCAAACTAAGGGCAGCAACGGCGGATGCGGCTGCGGCCACGAGCAGACGGGGCAGATTCGAAGACTTCATCGCTTACAGGCTACCTTTGACTGTGTGAGTGTCGAAAATCCAACTATCGCTGAAATCGGTGAGGCAGAGGCTCTGCGTCGCACCGTTTCAAGGCTAAATCAATCTGAGTTTGCCGTGGTTGGTTCGGGCGATGACTGTGCGGTGGTTTCGACAACCGACGAGCGCTTCGTGGTGACCACCGACACCATGATCGAGGGCCATGACTTTCGTCTGGACTGGTCGAGTGCCTATGACCTCGGCTGGAAAGCAGTCGCCTCAAACCTGGCCGATGTCGCTGCAATGGGAGCTAGGCCGACCGCTCTGGTGGTTGCCTTGGCGGTGCCGACAACTACTCGCGTTCACTGGCTAGAGCAATTCGCAGATGGACTCCGCGAGGCTTGCCAGCAGTTAGCTCCGGGCGTTGGCGTGGTCGGTGGCGATCTTGCCGCGGCCGATACTGTTTTCATCGCCGTGACCGCTCACGGGCAACTCGAGGGCCGCGAGCCGGTGCTGCGTTCGGGTGCAAAGCCGGGTGACCTGCTGGCAGTTGCGGGCACCCTCGGACGAGCAGCCTGTGGCCTCGCCCTGCTGCAAAGCGGCGAAGCAACCGCCATCAGCGCATACGACGACTGGGTGAACACTCAGCGACGACCAAACCCGCCGATTGCGGCCGGGGCAGAGGCGGCGCGCGCTGGCGCATCCTCGATGCTTGATTTGAGCGATGGTCTAGCCAAGGATGCCCACCGCGTGGCAAAGGCCTCTGGCGTTACGCTACAGATCGACCGCCGCGCGCTAGACGGCTATCTCGCGATGCTCGAAGAGCCCGCGATGCGCATCCAGGCCAACCCGCTGGTTTGGGTGCTTGCGGGTGGCGAAGACCATTCGCTGCTGGCAACTTTTGCGCCGGATGCGACAATCCCGCGCAGCTTCAAGCCCATCGGCAGAGTTCTAGAGCAGGGATCGAACCCGGTCTTGCTGGACGACGAAGCCCTCGCAGATGCGGGTTGGGATTCGTTTACGGTCTAGGCGTGCAGTTGGCTGTTGAGCACGATGCCGGCGCCAACTCGAGGCAGCACCTCTACGGCACCGGTTGCAGAGTTACGGCGGAACAGCAGGTTCGGCACTCCGCTTAGCTCAATTGCCTTTGCGCTGCGAACCTCGCCACCGTCGACGATTTGAACCTTGGTTCCCGCGGTGACGTAGAGTCCTGCCTCAACCACCGAATCGTCGCCAATCGAAATGCCGACACCTGAGTTTGCGCCGAGCAGAGCGCGAGCGCCAATGACAACCTTTTCTTTGCCGCCGCCAGAGAGCGTGCCCATGATTGAGGCACCGCCGCCGATGTCAGCGCCGTCGTGCACGATGACGCCCTGCGAGATGCGACCCTCGACCATGGATGAGCCGAGCGTGCCGGCGTTGAAGTTGACGAAGCCCTCGTGCATCACGGTGGTTCCTGGTGCCAGGTGCGCGCCTAGGCGAACACGATTGGCGTCAGCGATGCGAACCTTGCGCGGGGTAACGTAATCCACCAGTCGCGGGAACTTATCGATCGAGTGCACGATGACGCCCTGACGCTGCAGGGTCAGGCGGTTGCGCTCAAGGTCATCCAGTGCGATCGCGCCGATGTTCGTGAACGCCACGATCGGCAAGTTCGGAATCAAGCCCTCGAGGTTGATGCTGTTTGGTTGAACCAGCAGGTGACTGAGCAGGTGCAGTCGCAGGTAGGCGTCGGCGGTTGAAACCACCGGCAGGGTCAGGTCGATTTCGGTGCGAACAACCTGCACTGTGACGCTGCGGCGCGCGTCGTCACCGACCTGCGCGTCGAGCTCGCGGGGGACCAACCACAGCGAATCATCTTTGGGTGAGGCACCGAGCTGCGGGTTCGGGTAGAACACGTCCAGCACCACGCCCTCGCTAGAGACGGTGGCGAGGCCGTGGCCCCATGCGGTTGTTGCTTTGAGTTCAGTCACGAGAACAAGGTTAACAGTTAGCCTTATTCGGTGGCTGTCTCAGTTTTGAATCTTTCCGGCGATGTGGTCGAGCTGACTCGCGCGATTTGCGACATCGAATCGGTTTCGGGCAACGAAACTGCGCTCGCCGATGCCATCGAGCAGTCCCTTTTGAAATTCAGCCATCTGACTGTCACCCGAGATCAGGATGCGATCATCGCCAGAACCTCGCTCGGCCGCTCGGCTCGAGTTGTGATCGCGGGTCACATCGATACCGTGCCGGTGGCCGCAAACCTGCCCGTTGAGCGTCGCTTCCTCAATGGCGTCGAGGTGCTCTGGGGCAGGGGAACCGTCGACATGAAGGCCGGCGTAGCCGTGCAACTCAAGCTCGCAGCCGAGCTGACCGAGCCAAACGTCGACATCACCTGGATCTTCTATGACCACGAAGAAGTAGAGGCGAGCCTGAATGGCTTGGGTCGCCTTTCGCGCAAGCACCCTGCGCTGCTCGAGGCCGACTTTGCGGTGCTCTGCGAGCCAACCGCCGCGCTTATCGAAGGTGGCTGCAATGGCACCATGCGCGCCGAAGTCACCACCAACGGAGTCAAGGCCCACAGCGCCCGAGCATGGATGGGCAAGAACGCGATTCACGCAGCCGCCGAAATCCTCAACCGCTTGAACGCCTACGAGACCCAGTCGGTCGAGGTCGACGGCCTCGTCTATCGCGAGAGCATGAACGCGGTTCTGATTTCGGGCGGCATCGCGACCAACGTGATTCCAGATGACTGCAAGGTCACCGTCAACTATCGCTTTGCTCCGAGCAAATCAGCGGGGGATGCCCAGGCGCACCTCGAGCAGCTCTTCGATGGGTTCGACGTAAAAGTTGTCGATGTCGCGGTAGGCGCTAGGCCAGGGCTCGATCGCCCAGAAGCCAAGGCATTTATCGACGCGACCGGCCTTGAAGTTATGCCCAAGTACGGTTGGACCGACGTGGCACGCTTTAGCGAGCTGGGCATCCCAGCAATCAATTACGGGCCCGGTGACCCTAACAAGGCTCATGCCGATGATGAGAATTGCCCGATCGACCAGATTTACGCGTGCGAAAGCGGTTTGCGAGCTTGGCTAACGGCATAGTTTTGCGCCTGGCCGGGCTGTGGTGGCTGCGCGTCCTGCTGATCTGGCTCTTTACTCGAATCACAAGCTACTGCCTGTTTCTCGCGACGGCGGCAACTCAGGGCGATAACTACTGGACTAAGGCTCAGCCCGAGTACTTCGACTTCTTGAACATCTGGGATGCCGAATGGTTCGAGCGAATCTACGAATCCGGCTACCCAACGGTGCTTCCGACCGATGAAAACGGCCTGGTCAAAGAGAATCACTGGGCCTTCATGGCGGGGTTCCCGCTGCTGGTGCGCTTGGTCAACCTCGCCACCGGACTAGAGTTCAAGTTCGCTGCGCCCCTGGTTGCGACTCTGGCCGGCTTTGGCTTCGCGCTCGTGCTCTACAAGCTGCTGCGTCTCAGGTTCAACGATGCCTCGGCATCTTGGGCGGTTCTGCTGATCGGCCTCAGCCCTGCTGCACCGGTATTTCAGGTGGGCTACGCAGAATCCCTGGGGATGCTGTTTCTCGCCGCCGCTCTGTATTGGTGGCTCACCGACCGGCTATGGCTGGCAACGATTGCGTTGGCTGCAATGTCGATTACCCGACCGGGTGCGGTCGCTTTCGGCTTCGCAGTGCTCTTGGCCGCTGCGGTGGTTGCGTGGCGCGACCGAAGGATGCCCGACTCGCGTCAGGTAGTTTTCGGTGCTGGAGCAACCGCGCTCGGCTTTTTGTGGCTCACAATGGCATGGCTGGCTACCGGTCGGTTCGACGCGTATCTGGCCACCGAAATCGCTTGGCGGCGCGGTTACACCGGCAACACCGAGTTGGCCTTGTTTGAATCCTGGTTTGTCTCGGCCGAGTTCTGGTTTGGATCACCTACCGGCACCTTCATCGTGCTCGGCTTGTTCGCTTTTGCTATCTGGGCGCTAACCACGCCAAGTGCACGTGCGCTTGGCCTGAAGCTCTGGGCTTGGACCTTCGGCTACCTGCTCTATCTCGCCGCAGTGTTTTTTCCGCAGTCGAGCACCGTTCGAATCCTGCTGCCCGCTTTTCCGCTGATTGCGGCCTTCGCCGAGTCAACTTATCGCTCGAGCCGGTTCACCAAAGCGGTTTTGGTCGCGGTTGCGGTGGTGCTTCAGTTTGCCTGGTTGATGTATTGCTGGCGCTACCAAGCACCCGACTATTCGCCACCCTAGAATCTTCGCGATTTGGGGCTGTCGCCGAGCGCCCGGATTAGCCAGCCACGCGTTACAGGTTCGTTATTCCCGTAAGCAAATTCTGGTTTTTTGTTCCAAACGCCCGTGTTTTAATTGAATCTAAATGGCAGGGAAGCCATGCAATCAAGGAGTACCAATGGCAGCAATGAAGCCACGCACGGGCGACGGACCAATGGAAGCCGAGCGCGAGCCACGCGGCCTTATCGTTCTGAGAGTGCCACT
>CAYTNT010000041.1:0-8509 GCA_964439235.1 uncultured Rhodoluna sp.
ACGATCTGTCTTAGTTGGCTCAGGCCGGCCTCGGTGGCGGGCAGTTCACTCGCGAAATAGTAACCCGCCGACTCGGTTCTGGGGGTGAGCTCGAGCAGGTTTTGCGGAAGCGAATCGGTTAGCGCGAGTGCGTCACCGCGCTCGATTAGCGCCTCTGCGTGCTGCCAACCCGTGAGCTTGAGAACACCAACCGGAACGCCGAGCGCCGCGGCCTCGAACAGTGCTGTCGAGTAGACGCCGACCACGGCGGATGCGCCTGCCATCAGCTGCAGCAGGGGCTCGGATGCGTCGAGCAAGGTCAGGTTTTTGGGTGCGCCGGCGAGCGCCGTTGCCAATAGTGCTGGGTCTTCTTGCGGATGCGGCTTGAAGACGATTTCGAGCTGCGGATGCTCGGCGGCAGCACGAGCGGCAAACTCGGCGATGGTCTTGGTTTGGTGCACTTGCGAGGCGATGACCACCCTATTTGGATGCCTCAATAGGCGACCAATTTGAGCCTGTTCACGCACCTCGGCAAACCGCTCGGGAGCCCCGATGATCGCGGTTGCCACGTTTTCGGGCAGGCCGCACGCATCTACCCAGTGCTGGCCCCAGGCGAGGAACGCATCCGGCAGATAGGCGGGACTCGAAGTCTTTGGCCAGCTCAGCAGCGGATGCAGTTTAGAGATTGCTCCGTGCTGCGGTTCGATGACCTTGACGCCGGCGGCTCGGGCTCCGGCGATGAGTCCGCGACGCCAAGCATTCACATAGATCAGGCGCTCTGTGCCGGCGGTGGCGAAGAGGTCGCGATAGCCGAGCTCCTGGGCGACGAAATCGACGAGCAACCACTTCGGGAACTTCGCATACCGTGCACCAAATTGACCGATGCGCGACTCAATTGACTTCATCACGCGCGCGTACTTGGCGTTGTGCCAAGGGCGCAAACTCAAAGCCACCTGAACCTTGGCGCGATTGCGGTAACGCCCGCGAATGAACGCCTCGATATCCTCGAGCTGCGGAGTCGGCTTGCCCAGATCGGCGTGACCGACCGACATCACCGAAACTGAATCCGCGAAAGCCTCGACGAACCGCTGCGAGAACTGGTCGCGCCCAGAGGCATCCCGTCGCAAAAATGGAATCACCATGGTCTTGGCGACAAGGCTCGGCACGCTCGGCCAGGTCTGCTGCCAAGACAAATCTTGCTTGGATGCCTTTGCCGGCTCGACTCGTTTTTCGATCAGGCCAGACTGCTCGGCTATCTCGCGCAGCAGGCGATCACGCAGCAGCGGCCACAAATAGACGCGACCCACTCGCCAACGATAGAGATCCTCGGATTGCTCGACCTCGAGCAGCGCAGCCCAGACGGACTGCAAATCATGAATCACCTGGCGTCACCGGAATCCGCGGATCGCCTAGCCAGAATCTCAGCGGCACGATCGAAATCGGCCTGGTTGTCAACGTCCACCGAATCCTCGTAAGACATGATGAACGGCACGGCTCCGTCGATCGGAATCACGCCGGTCTTAGCGAAGTCGCTGTAGCGGAACATGTAGATTGCTCCGTTTGGCACATAGGTCGGCTTGAGCGCCTGGCGGTTCTGCGACAGTGCCTCAGGAAACACTGGCGAGATGCGGCCCTCGTCGCTGATGCGAAGTGACCAGTAGGGCGGCTTCTCTTGAGTGGTGATGGAAAGCAGGTTGCGGGCGCGCTCGGTGCGAGCCAGAGCGTCAACCGCCTGCTGCACGTGCTCGGCGGTGCGCAACGGCGAGGTCGGCTGCAGGTAGAGCACCCAAAGGTCTCGAGTGTCGTCGAGATTGTCGTCCTGCTCGAAGAAATCACGCAGAACATCGGCCGCGGTTGCTTCGTCGGTCGCGGCGTGCATCGAACGCTCGTGAGGAATCACGGTGTCGACGCCGGCGTTGCGAGCCTCTTCGAGAATCTCTTGCGAATCGCTCGAGACCACGACCATGTCGGCGAAACCTTCGTAGTCACCGGTCAGCTGGCTCGATTCGATGGCGCGACGCAGCAGCGAACGCCCCTCGAGCTTCATCAGGTTCTTGCCCGGCAGGCCCTTTGAGCCACCGCGGGCTGGAATGAATGCGACAACGTTTAGACCTTGAAACATGGTTCCCCCTAGAAATTGAGCCATTCTTCGTGGTTATTGCGAGCCTCATTGAGGTCGTCGTGGCGACCGATGTCCAACCAGGATTCGTGAATCGGAAAAGCCACAACCTTGCGGCCGTGCTCTTTGACCATCTCGAGCAGGGTTGGCATGTCGGTGAACTCATCCTTCGGAATGAGGGTTAGCGCCCACGGGTCGAGCGCGTAGATTCCGGCAGAAACCATCGAGCGGTGGATTGGCTTTTCGCTGATCGAATCCACCTCGGCACCCTTGATGTTGACCACACCGTATGGCACCTGGAACTGGTACTCGCGCACACCGAGAGTGGCGGCGGCCGACTGCTTGGTGTGGAACTGGATTACTTGAGTGAAATCACAGTTGGTGAGCAGGTCGCTGTTCATGACGATGAACGGCTCGTCGAAGCGGCCCTGCAGTTGAGCCAGAGCACCTGCGGTGCCGAGCGGTTTGTCTTCGTGCAGATACTGCACGTTCAGACCAAGCCAAGCGCCGTCCTTGATGTGATCCTCAATCACCTGAGCCAGGTAGTTGACCGAAATGAAGATGTTCTTGAAACCCTGCGACTTGAGTTTGCGCAGAATGATTTCGATGATTGGGGTATCCCCAATCGGAAGCATCGGCTTTGGCACATTGTGGGTCAGAGGATGCAGTCGCACGCCCTTGCCACCGGCCATCAACACTACCGGGGTCGAGATCTCGACGGCTGCGTTCAGGTCGTCGTCGGTGTACATTCCGATGAGCTTGCCGTCGGCATCTAGCACCGGCACGTTGTGAATCATCTTCGGAATCTCGCGAGTCATGACATCGCGGCCAGACTCATCGACCCGAGCGGTGTGCGGGTTGCGGTTCATGACCTCGCTGACCGCGGCATCGACACCGAGCCCGCGCAGCAGACCACGGCGAATGTCACCGTCGGTAACGGTTCCGAGCAGTTTGTGGTCGGCCGAAATCACCAGCGCGATTTGCTTAGCGCCACGGTTGATGGCCTCGATAGTCTGCAGAATGGTGGCCGACTCGGGCACGCAAAGTTCGCTCAGATTGCTGATCACTGCGCACCTCCAATGGGCTTGGCAACCGCCGGAACACCAACAGCCACGTGGTTGTCGGGCACATCCCGAGTAACCACGGCACCTGCGCCAATAATACAGTTTTCACCAATTTGGATGCCCTGCAGAACGGTGGCATTTGCGCCAATGTGGGTGCCGCGACCAACGGAAACCTGACCGCAGAGCACTGCACCGACCGCGATGTGGCAGTTCGCGCCGATGCGGTTGTGATGTTCAACAATCGCCCCCGAGTTGATGATCGTGTTCTCATCGACCATGGCATCGGTGTGCACCAGGGCGCGGTGCAGAATCTGCACTCCCTCGCTCAAAACGGCGGATGCGCTAACCACTGCAGACTGCGCCTCGAGTTGCAGAAACGAGAAACCGGAAGCCTTGAACTTGGCATACACGGATGCCCTTGCGGTGGTGGCACCGGCACTGCCGACGCCGTTCACCAACAGGTAGGTCTGTGCGAGGTCGCTCGTCAGCTCGGCGTCGTCAAACCGGCGCAAGTCACCCTCGAGCAGCGAGCTGGATTCGGCAGGCGCAACGTATCCGCTTAGCGCGATGCCGGCCTCGGCCAAAACCTCTTGCAGCACGCGAGCATGACCGCCCGCACCAACCATCAGCAGCTTCGGGCTGCTCTCGCGCAACTCGCCGGCGGCCGAACCGCCGCCAAAACCGGCGCTAGTCAATCAACTCACCGACCTGATAACTCTTGCCAGCAACCGTGCCGACCACATCGAAGAACTCGATGCTGTTGCGGCCGTTGAGCGGTCGGCGACATTCGATGTCGTCTGCGGTGAAGACCTGCCCCGCTGCAATCTCGCGCCTGGCGACCAGAGAGCGGCGAACAACCGCCTTGTTCGCAAGCTCGATGTCGGCAGGCTGCTTCTTGCGCTCACCAAGAGCACGAGTAGCCTGACGAATCTGCGAGACCAGCAGCTCAAGCTCGGCCGGATCGAGCGACGCCTCGTGATCGGGCCCCTCAAGCGACTTGTCGAGAGTGAAGTGCTTCTCGATAACGGTGGCTCCCATGCCGACCGCGATCACCGAGGCCAGAGTGCCAAGCGAGTGATCGCTGTAACCCACCGGCAGCCCAAACTCATCCGCAATCAAACCGATTGCGTTCAGATTGAGAATGTCGAGCTCGGCCGGATACTGCGTGGTGCAGTGCAGAATCGTCACCTTCTCGAGCATGATCGCGCGAACGTCCTCGCGAGCGTAAAGCGCATCCAAAACCTCAGAAGAAGGGGATGCCTCAGCGGCAACCAGGCCATTCGCCTTGGCGTAGCCGAACGCGATGAACTTGAGCGCATCGCGAATCTCATCCATCACAGCCATTCCGGTCGAAACGATTACCGGCAGGTTCGACTGACCGGCCTCAACCAACATCGGAGCAAAAGTCAGATCGCCCGAGGCAACCTTCACCAGCGGAATCTCGAGCTCGTCAATCAGAAAACGCAACTCGTCCAAATCAAAACCGGTCGACAAAAAGCCGATGCCGATCTTCTTGCAGTGATCGCGCAGACGAGCGAACTCGTCGTGGCTTAGCTCGAGACCCTTAAGCAGATCCCACTGGCTGCGAGTGTCGCCATCGCCCTTGCGCTGGTAGTCGGCGAGCTTGGCATCTTTGCTCGCGAGCTTGTCGGCCGAGAAGGTCTGAAACTTGACGATGTCGGCACCGGCGAGCTTGGCCAGATCCACCATCTCGATCGCGCGCTCGATCGAACCGTTGTGGTTCACACCTGCCTCGGCGATGATCAGCACGGGCTGAGCCTTGATTTGGTTGGCGATCATTTCTCTGCGCTCCAAAACTTCTTCTTCGGGGGTTTAGGGATCGAATGCTTGAGCAGCTCGGCAGTGGCGCGCTGCGCAAAACCTGGCGTGCCGAAGGGTGTGCCAGCGGCCGCCGCCACGCGACGAAACTCAGGGTCGAGCGCCTTGCGCATCGCGGCCAAAATCTGATTGCGCTCGGCTTGAGCCGGCTTCAGCACGCTAGCCGACATCGGACGCCCCTCTTGGCGGTTGCCCACGAGCACGCTCGGAACACCCAAAACCGGGGCCTCCAAAACCGTCGAGGATGAGTTTCCAGTAACCAGATCTACCTCGCGCATAACGCTCAAGTAGCCGAGCTGGCCGAAACTCTCGACGTAGCTGACGCGGTCGGGCAGACGCCGGTGGAACTCGGCAATCGCGGCACGCACCTCGGCGCTGCCGATGTCGTTATTCGTGCCGGTGATGATGAGCTGAGTTTCGGCCGGGTCGAGCGGATTCGTCAAAGCCTCCATCGCGGCCAACAGTTCGTCGATCATGTTTTGAGCGGGCGCTTCGTCGAAGGCGGCGGGATGAAAAGTCATCAACACCGTCTGCTTGGTGCCGAAGCGAATACCGAACCTCTCGACGAGCTCGGCGCGATTCATAAACTCGAGTCGCTCAAGCGCATCCAACACTGGCGCACCAAAGTTGAACACGCGCGACGGCTCTTCGCCCAACTGAATCACTCGAGCGCGATGCTCATCGGTGGTGGTGAAGTGCAGGTAGCTCAACTTGGTGATGCTGTGTCGCAAACTGTCGTCCATTGCGCCGAGCGTGAGCTCGCCACCGTGAATGTGGGCAACCGGAATCAGCAGAATAGTTGCGGCGGTTGCCATCGCAAACGCCTCGAGTCGGTCACCCAAAACCACAACCACGTTTGGCTCGAGCTCGGCTAAAACCTTTGCGAACTTGGCGACCGCCTCCCCTGTGTCAACCGCTGCGGCTAGCGATGAATCTTCGGTTGACCAGATCGCTACCTCGGCTGCCGGAACGTATCCGTCGCGCTTGATCTCATCCACCGTCATGCCGTGCGCTGCCGACAGGTGCGACCCGGTCGCGATGATTTGCAGCTCTACGCTTCGGTTGAGCCCGTTCGCCTTCACGTTGAGTTCGGCAATCAGATTCTTCAGCAACCCGTAGTCGGCACGGGTTCCCGTCATCACCGCAATCTTGCGCAGCTGCGACATGGTTAGGCCGATCTCGCAATCACGCCAGGCAGTTCTGCCAAACGCGGAGTTGACGGAATACAAATCAGGGATGCGTGCAACGCAATCGCGTTCTCGAGCGAACCACCGAGTTCATCGCCGGCAGCCGGAGCCGAGGTGTACATGCGCTGCTTGTGCAACAGGTTCCACATTGGGCGAGCCAGGAACCCGGCATCGTGGCAGGCCTGCAGCACGCTGTCGCGCAGCTCGAGGCTCGGCTCATCCAGCTGAATCGCGCACAGCCAATAGTTCGATGTGGTGCCCTCGGGTTCAAACACGAAACGCACACCCTCGAGGCCCGCAAAGGCACCGCCGTAGGCAACCGCCAACTTGCGCTTCTGCGACAGAAACCGGTCGAACTTCTCGAGTTGCGCCATGCCCAGAGCCGCATTCAGGTTCGGCATGCGGTAGTTCCAGGCAACATGGTCGTGCTCGAACTCCCACTTGTGCGGCAGCTTCGCGGTGGTGGTGAGGTGCTTCGCCAGCGGGCCGAGCACGTCATCGTCGGTGACGATAACGCCGCCGCCGCCGGTGGTGATGGTCTTGTTGCCGTTGAACGAAATCATGCTCGTGATGCCGAAGGTGCCGGTGTGCTTGAGTTTGCCGTCACGAGTGGTGACGAACGAGCCGAGCGATTCGGCGGCATCCTCAACCAGTGGCACACCGTATTCGGCTGCGATGTCGGCGATTGCCTCAATCTGAACCGGATGCCCAAGCGTGTGCATCGGCGAAATCGCGGCGATGCGGCGACCGGTCAGCGGGTTTACGAGGGTGCCGTCAGGTTCGCGGCGCATCCTTGAAAGTCGCTCGCGCAGCGCGTCTGGGCACATGCCCATGGTGGTGAGTTCGCTGTCGATGAAGTGTGGGGTCGCGCCCGCGTGCGAGACCGCGTTGGCGGTCGCCACGAATGACAGGGTTGGAACGATTACTTCGTCGCCGGGGCGGACACCTGCGAGATACAGGGCAACCTGCAGACCGACGGTTCCGTTGGATACGGCTACCGCATACTTTGCGCCGGTGATCTCGGCCACGCGCTGCTCGAACTGCGGAATAAACGCACCAACCGATGAGACGAAGGTGCTGTCGAGGCAGTCGTTGAGGTACTTCTTCTCGAGCTCGTCGATCTCTGGTTCGTGCAGACCGTATGGCTTGCCCGGTTGCGGTTCGCCGAGAACGCTCTTGAGTCGCTCAACTACCTCATTTGCTAAGGCACTCATGCCCCGCTCCTAACTTTTGGCCAACTGCTGGGCTGTGTTGCGGATGCGGCCCCAATGCGCAGGCGCATCCTGCAACCTAGACGGTGTACTCGTCTGGGCGGTACTTGGCGAGGTTCGCCGGGTTGGTGAACCATTCGATGGTCTTGCCGAGTCCGACGCGGAAGCCTTCGATGCCCTTGATCTCTGGTTCCCAGTTGAGCACGCTCTTGGCCTTGGTGTTGTCGCTGAACAGGCGCTCGACCTCTGAGTTCTTTGGTCGGATGCGGTTTGGGTCTTCGGTTGCTACCGCTCCGGCTCCCATGAGTTCGTTAATAATGTCGAAGGTTTCGCCGATGCTCACCTCGAAACCAACGCCCAGGTTGGTTACCTCGCCGAAGCCGGTAGTTGCGTGCAGTGCGCGCTCGAAGCCCTTGGCGGTGTCGGTGACGTAGGTGAAGTCACGGGTCGGGGTGAGTGCGCCGAGGTTGATTTCCTTCTTACCTGCAGCGAGCTGGCTGATGATGGTTGGAATCACTGCGCGGGCCGACTGGCGTGGGCCATAGGTGTTGAACGGGCGAATGGTGAGGGTCGGCAGTTCGAAGGATGAGTAGAACGACTTGACCATCTGGTCGGCACCGATCTTTGAGGCCGAGTATGGCGACTGGCCCTGCAGGACGTGGCCTTCATCCATCGGCACGTACTGAGCGGTGCCGTAAACCTCGCTGGTTGAGGTGTGGATGAAGCGGTTGACGTCGTGGTTGCGTGCCGCGTTGAGCAGGTTCAGGGTGCCCTGAATGTTGGTCTGCACGTACATGTCTGGCGCTACGTACGAGAACGGGATGGCGATGAGGGCCGCGAGGTGCATGACGGCCTCCTGGCCGCGCACGAGCTCGTTCATGTGGTACGGGTCGCGGATGTCGCCGAGCACGATTTCCATGTGCTTCTTGACCTCTGGGTCGATGGTGTCGAGCCAGCCGTGCGAGCCGATTGAGTTGTAGATGCAGAGCGCCTTGACTTCGTGGCCGGCGCGAACCAGCTCTTCGGCGAGGTGTGAGCCGATGAATCCGTCGGCACCAGTTAGAAAGACCTTCATAGCGGTCAATTCTATCTTCTGGGGTTGTTTTGGGG
>CAYTNT010000042.1:0-8360 GCA_964439235.1 uncultured Rhodoluna sp.
TTAGTGTGCGAACCGACATAGTTGCTCTCCTTTGAGTGACTATCACTTGCCGCTGCCGACCAGTTCGGCGACAACTCTGGTTTCAATGCTATTACCGAGGATGCCTCGCAAAGTGTCAGTCCAAGCATCTTCGATTTCAATAGCCTAAATCGGCATTTTGGCCGCAAATCGAAGTGAATTATCTCGAATTGCTATCGATTCGTCTTCAAATCGGCGATTTGGCTGCGAAATGAGTATCTTTCCGCGGCCCGCCGTGTGAGTATTGAGGTATGTCCAGAGTTCAACGCACCAAGGCCAGCGCTCTAGACGATGTATCGAAATCGATCATCGAACAGCTGCAGCTGGACGGACGCCGCTCATACTCTGAGATTGGCAAGAAGGTCGGAATCTCTGAAGCAGCTGTGCGACAGCGCGTTCAGAAACTGACCGAGGCCGGCGTGATGCAAGTGGTTGCCGTCACCGACCCGATGCAAATGGGTTTCAGTCGGCAGGCCATGATCGGCATCAAGGCATCCAGCGACACTCGCGAACTGGCCGAGGCGGTAACCGCTATGCCGCAGGTCGACTACGTGGTGATGACCGCCGGCTCTTTTGATCTTTTGGTTGAGGTGATTTGTGAGGATGATGACCAACTCATAGATCTCGTCAATTCAAAAATCCGGACGCTGCCCGGAGTGACTTCTACCGAAACCTTCGTGTACCTGAAGTTGCATAAGCAGTTCTACAACTGGGGAACCAGATAGGTTCCCAACCAAAACACATGTAAAGAGTGATACCAAATGGCAACCAAGGAAAGCCAAGCAAGCAAGCTTGTGCGCAGCATAAAGTCTGCGTTCAAGGCTCCGGCCAAGCCGGCCAACGCGGCAGCAGACCGTGCCACGCCAATCCTCGATGCTCGAAAGAGCGGAGAGCCAGTAACCCCGAAGATGCTTCAGCAGGCTGCCAAAGACAACCTGTTTTTGCACTTCACTCGCCACAGCCCGTTCTTTGAGCGCGGCGGCGAGATGCCAATCATCACTAGGGCCAGTGGACACCACTTCTGGGACATCAACGGCAAGCAGTACATCGACGGTATTTCGGGTCTGTTCTCGGTGAACGCCGGACACGGACGCGAACGACTGGCCGAGGCTGCTGCCACCCAGATGAAGCAGCTGGACTACTTCCCACTGTGGTCGCACGCGCACGAGCCTGGCATCGAACTCGCCGAGCGCTTGCTGTCGTACGCGCCGAAGAGCCTGTCGCGAGTGTTCTTCACCACCGGTGGTGGCGAGGCCAACGAAACCGCCTGGAAGCTAGCCAAGCAGTACTTCAAACTGATCGGCAAGCCAACCAAGCACAAAGTGCTAACCCGCGCAGTTGCCTACCACGGCACCTCGCACGGAGCGCTGTCGCTGACCGGCATCCCTTCAATGAAGAAGGCGTTCGAGCCGCTGGTGCCGAGCACGTTCCGCGTGCCAAACACCAACTGGTACCGCGCACAGGAGGACTTCGCCACCGAGGAGGAGTTCGCCGAGTGGGCTGCTAACCGCGTCGAAGAAATGATTCTGTTCGAGGATCCAGACACCGTTGCCGCGTTCTTCCTTGAGCCGGTTCAGAACTCGGGCGGTTGCTTCACCTCACCGAAGAGCTACTTCAAGCGGGTTCGCGAGATCTGCGACAAGTACGACGTGCTGGTGATTGCCGACGAAACCATCGACGCATTCGGACGTGTCGGAGCGATGTTCGCATCCAACCGATACGACTTCGAGCCAGACATGCTCGTTTGCGCCAAGGGCATGACCTCGGCCTACGCGCCGATCGGTGCTCTTCTGGTTGCCGAGAAGCTGTTCGAGCCATTCAAGAGCGGAACCAACCTGTTCCCTCACGGCTATACCTACGGTGGACACCCGGTTTCGGCTGCGGTAGCAATCGAGAACCTGAACGTGTTCGATGAGGAAGACCTGATCGGAAACGTTCTGCGCAACGAGAAGGCATTCAAGGAGTCGCTCGAGAGCCTCTACGACCTGCCGATCGTGGGTGACGTTCGTGGTGTCGGTTACTTCTGGGCAATCGAACTGGTCAAGGACCGCGACACCAAAGAGACCTTCAACGACGCCGAGAGCGAGAAGTTGCTTCGCGGCATCCTGTCTCAGCGCATGTTCGAAGAGGGGCTCTACTGCCGCTCTGACGACCGAGGCGACCCCGTAGTTCAGCTGGCTCCGCCGCTGACCATCGGACCAGCCGAGTTCGACGAGATGACCGGCATCCTGAGAAGATGCCTCATCGAAGCCGAAAAGGCGATGCGCTAGTCGTCGGTTTAGTTTGGGAGCGGGCCTTGAGTGGCTCGCTCCCTTTCTTTTTTCTTCCCGGGATGCGCCTAGGCGCGCGACGGGTCGCGTGTTCATCGAGCCATGGCGTGCCGAGTTATGCACAGATTTTGGCTTTCGAACCCCAGTAGCATTCAATCTGGGAAGGCTTGAGACATGAACCTCAACAAATCATTTGACTCCTCGGATTCGCTGAAAACCGATATCGGTTTTGTGAATCTATACGCCGAGAACGGAAAACTAATCGGCGTAACGATCGACAAGGCGCCGGCTCAGAAGATCGGCGACGATCCGGTCATCGAGAAAGCTAAATCCCAATTGGCCGAATACTTCGCTGGCAAGCGCAAAACATTCGACCTACCGATCGAACTTCACGGCACAGCGTTTCAGAAATCGGTGTGGAAGGTGATTGACGGCATCAAGTTCGGCGAGACCCTGACCTATGCCGACATCGCTGATCGAATCGGAAACCCCAAGGCGTCACGTGCGGTTGGCGGAGCGGTCGGGGCCAACCCGGTTCCGCTTATCGTGCCCTGCCACAGAGTTCTCGGGGCAAACGGCAAGATTACCGGCTACTCGGGCGGTGAGGGGCTTCCAACCAAGCGTCAGTTGCTCAAGCTCGAGCAAATCACCTCGGTCGAGTAATGGCGCGAGAAATCATTCGGGAATATCCCGATGGTCTGGTGCGCTGCGCGTGGCCCGGCAACGATGAGCACTATGTCGAATACCACGACACCGAGTGGGGCGTTCCGGTGGTCGGTGACCGCGAGGTATTCGAACGAATCGCACTCGAGGGTTTCCAGGCCGGTCTCTCTTGGATCACCATCTTGAAGCGTCGCGAAGGTTTCAGAACTGCCTTTGAAGGATTTGATCTTGCCCGAGTTGCCAGTTTCGACCAAGCGAAGGTCGAGCAACTGATGCAAGACGCAGGAATCATTCGAAATCGGGCAAAGATTGAGGCAACCATTCACAACGCTCGACTGATCCTTGATCTTCAGGCGGCCGGAATCTCAATAAGTGACCTGGTCTGGAGTCACGCTCCAAAAGTTGAGCGACGGATGCGGCCGACCGATGGCTTCGAGTGGATCGCAACCAGCCCAGAATCGGATCAATTGTCAAAGGAACTTCGCAAGCTGGGCTTCAAGTTTGTCGGTTCAACCACGATGTTCGCGCTGATGCAGGCCACCGGTCTCATCAACGACCACGCACCTGGCTGCTTCAGGCGCGAGCACCTGAGCTAGAGCGCGTTAGCCAGCAGGCTGATGCGGTTGCCAGCGATCTCAAAACCCAGCCCTGCGGCGGCAGCGGCCTTGGCGAGCCAATCGGCATCCAGTTGGCTGTTGTCGGCTTCGCTGAGTTGAAGATCAATGCAGGCCCGAACGAACTGGCCCTTTGCCTTCTTATTGAAGTGGTTGAGCTGCTCGCGCGTGCCGTCTTCACGAACGAGCCAAACATCAACCTCAAAACTGTGGATGCGCTCTGGGATAGGTGCTAGCGCGGCGTAAGCCTTCGAGCGCAGGTCAATCAGAGTCTCGTGCTCGATGCGGTGCCACATGAGTTCGTGAGCGGCGGCCCAGTGCTGTTGAAGGTTCAAGCCGGGCAACTTGGCTGATGCCGAAAATCGATAGTTTGGAATCAGGTCACTTGCCGAAATCAAGCCGAAGAGGCTCGACTGGATCAGCACGGTCTGTTTGGCAATAGCTAACTGCTCTGGGTTTAGTCGGTTGGTCTCGGTTCCCGAACCCTTTAGGCCGCGCCCGTGAAGAGCATCGAACAGCACGCCGGTGTATCGATCGATGGCCGGCATCAAAGGCGCGGTATAAATGCCGTAGTTGAGCTCGCGATCAGCCAGCTGCTTGGCACTCAATTTCAAAGCACGTGCAGCCCAGGCTTCATCTGCGCTCGCTTCGGCAAACCGACGGGCAACCTCGTCGCGCGCTGAATTCATTGTGCTGAAGGTGAGAGCCACCTGCTCGAGAGTGAGCGAAACGCCGCCCACGGCCTTGGTTTCAGAGGGAGGAATCAGAAACAACACTCCTCAAGCCTATTTTCATTTAGGCTCGGTTCGTGGCCAGAGATTCAATGACCGAACTCGACTTTGTGATTCTGCATCGCGAGAACCTCTCCGCGGTGATCAGGTATGTTGCTCGTCGAGTTACTCCAAACGAGGTCGAGTCAATCGTCAACGAAGTGTTTTCGATTGCGTGGAACAAGCGCGGCCATTGCCCTGCCGGCTACGAAATGCCTTGGCTGCTGAGGATCGCATCCCTGCTCATCAAAAACCAGCTGCGCAAATCCAAGAGCCAGCCAGTGTTTCTCGAATTGAACACCGAACTCGACTCGAGCCGAGTCGCTTCGACTGAGCGTTCTGGGCTCGACGGACTTGGGCAGAGCGAGTTGAGCGAGCGGCTGATCTGGAGCTGGAACAGGCTTTCTAGAGCTGACCGCGAGGTGCTAGCCCTGGTGGCCTTTGAAGAGCTCGAGTCCAGGTCGCTTGCCAAAGCGCTCGGCACCTCGGTGAATGCCGCAACCATTCGACTATCTCGGGCAAGAAAAAAACTTGAAAACCACATGAAAGAATTCAAGGCCGACGGACATATCTCTTGATATGGCAGAGAAATTCACCCCAGAGAACGACCCGCTGATCGCCCAGTTAAAGGCGCACGACCCGCTTACCAGCCGTGATGTGCCCGAGGCCGACGAGGCCACGCTATGGCGCGCAACCGCGGCCAAGCCAGCCCGAACCAAATTGGGGATTCGCTGGAGTCTTCGTCGCCCTGCGATTCGCTGGGCTGCCCCGCTTGCCGCAACAGCAGCTCTGGCTCTAGCCGTAGGTGCCGGCGTGGGCTCGCTGAACAAGCCAACCACTCCCCTCTTCTCGCTTGCCAACGGCTCCGCAACCGGCGCTGGCCAGAAACTGGCCACCGGCATGGCCGAAGGCTCAACCATGGTCGGCGGGGATGCCAAAATCGGACTTTGGTACGGGCAGACTTTTGAGTACGCGGCAACCGAAGGCCTCGACTCAAATTGGAGCAACTCCGGCTCTTCATACCGTCTGGTAAACCCGAGTTCGCCAGAGCGCATCCTTTCAGAGCTCGGTGAAATCTTCGGAGTGACCGGCAAGATCGCTCGCCAGGATGCCGGCGAGGGCAACCCTTACACCACCTACTCGCTCGGCAACACCGATGGCAGCGAGAAAGCCCTGTGGCTCTATTGGGGCCCGACGGCTAGCTGGAACTTCTATGACCCGAGCACCAACCTAACCCCGAAGTGCCTGCGAGAGAGTGCAGAGGGATGCGTTGAATTCGACAACACTCCACCAGACGCCAGCTTGCTGCCAAACTCGAGCAAGATGAAGGCATTTGCGGGTAAAACCCTCTCGGCCCTAGGTCTAAAGGCAGACCAGTATCGCCTCAATGAGAACCGCGACAACTACGGCGCCTACCTTCGCGCCGAACTGCTCGCTGGCTCAACGCCGGTTGCTATCGAGACCTACTTCGGCTGGAACCAGCTCGGTCTCACCTCGGCCGGCGGCACACTCGGAACACTCGAAAAGGTGAGTGACGTGCCACTCGTGGCACCGAGCAAGGCCGTTGCACGCATCACCGACTGGCGCTGGTCTGGCGGACTCCCAGGTTCGTTCTGGGATGCCAACTCGCCTGCAGTTAGCCTTCCGACCACCAAAGACATCGCTGTGGGCGACCAGCCAGTAGACACCAAACTGCCTGGTGACGGAGTTAGCGAACCTTCCGCAACTCCCGAACCAATCAAGGTAACGATCGACAAGTTTGATTCGCGCCTGATGGTGGTTTGGTCTGCACAGGGCGGGATTTGGATTGTGCCCGGATACGTTCTCAGCAGCTCTGACAGTCAGGTTGCTGGGCAGTGGTTCCCAGTTCTAGCGGTGGCTGACGGCGTAATCACAATGCCTGAGCTGGAGCAGGGTGCAGTCACCTACTAATTGCTGACTTACACTTACAGCATGGTCAAACTCACGAAGATTTACACCCGAACCGGCGACGAGGGCATGACGGGCCTCAGTGATTTTTCGCGAACCCGAAAGACCGATCCGCGAATCGAAGCGTATGCGGATGTCGACGAGGCCAACTCGGCGATCGGTGTTGCCGTGTCACTTGCTCGTAATGAATTTGACCACGACACTCTGCACTTGCTGTCGCAGATCCAGAACGACCTGTTCGATCTCGGTGCTGACCTGTCGAACCCCCTCAACGAACACTACGAGTATGAGCCGCTTCGGGTCGACCAGGTTTGGATCGACGCCCTCGAATCCGCCATCGACCGATACAACAAAGACCTAACCAAACTGGACTCGTTCATTTTGCCTGGCGGTTCGGGATTGGCTGCCGGCCTTCATCTGGCCCGCACCGTGGTTCGACGTGCCGAGCGCGCAACCTGGCATGCGATCGAGGCCTACGGCACCGAGCCTGCCAAGAAGGGCCACCACGACGGTGGAGTCAACATTCTTACCGCGCGCTACCTCAATCGCTTGAGCGACCTGCTTTTCGTTCTGGCGCGCTACGCCAACCTCAAGCACGGCGGTGACGTCAAGTGGGTGCCAGCCGCCAACAGACGCGAAAAGCCGATGAAGCGCAACCCTAAGGCCGTAGACAAAACCGAAGTCAGCGACGAGTAAACCTTGACCGCTGAGCTCCTACTGGCAGCCCTGGCGCTTGCCGTGGTCGCGGGTGTAGTCATCGAGATCAAGCACCGTCGCGAGGCTCGTAGAACCGGCAAACGCCGGAGGCCCGCCCTCTCGGCCGGCATTGGTGTGATGAACGAGGTGTTTCACCCCGCCGCATCCAATGCTCAGATTCAAATCGAAGAGCATTACGAAGCCAGGGCGCCGATGCCCTCACCCGAAGACAAGAAGTGAAGAGCCCCGAAAAGAAAAGCCCCCGCCGAAATCGACGGGGCTTTTCTGTTGAAACTAGTTTGCGCTAGATCAGGCTCGCGTTTCGAGCAACTACGGTAACCGTGTTGTTCTCAACCGACAGGAAACCCTGTTCGGCGCTGGCCTTGATGACTTCGCCATCCTCGAGGGTGATGCGAACCTCACCGCTAGCGAGAATCGCGAGCATCGGCTCGTGATCTGGCATAAGACCAATTTCGCCCTCTACGGTCTTGGCTACAACCAACTTGGCCTGGCCAGACCAGATGGCGGCGTCGGCCGCAACCAGATCTACGTGCAGTGTCTTTGAAGACATGATTACTTACCGGTTTCCTTCTGGATGCGGTCCCAGTTGGCCATAACCATGTCGAGTCCACCCACGTTGAAGAATGCCTGCTCGGCAACGTGGTCAAGGTCACCGTTTGCGATGGCGGCGAAGCCCTCGATGGTGTCCTTCAGTGGAACGGTCGAACCCTTCACGCCGGTGAACTTCTCGGCCATGTAGGTGTTCTGCGACAAGAACTGCTGGATGCGACGTGCGCGCGATACGGTGACCTTGTCCTCTTCAGAGAGCTCCTCAACACCGAGAATCGCGATGATTTCCTGGAGTTCCTTGTTCTTCTGAAGGATCGCCTTGACGCGGATCGCGGTCTCGTAGTGGTCCTTCGCGATGTAGCGAGGGTCGAGAATACGCGATGACGAGGTCAGCGGGTCGATAGCTGGGTACAGACCCTTGGATGCGATTTCACGCGAAAGCTCGGTGGTCGCGTCCAAGTGGGCGAAGGTGGTCGCCGGAGCTGGGTCGGTGTAGTCGTCAGCTGGAACGTAAATCGCCTGCAGCGAGGTGATCGAGTGACCACGGGTCGAGGTGATTCGCTCCTGCAGCAGACCCATCTCGTCAGCGAGGTTCGGCTGGTAACCCACGGCCGAAGGCATACGGCCAAGAAGGGTCGAAACCTCAGAACCTGCCTGGGTGAAGCGGAAGATGTTGTCGATGAACAGCAGAACGTCCTGCTTCTGAACATCGCGGAAGTACTCCGCCATGGTCAGTGCAGAAAGTGCCACGCGAAGACGGGTGCCAGGTGGCTCATCCATCTGACCGAACACGAGTGCGGTCTTGTCGATAACACCCGACTCGGTCATTT
>CAYTNT010000043.1:0-8347 GCA_964439235.1 uncultured Rhodoluna sp.
AGTGGCTCGAGAACGTGCGCGACTGGGCGATCAGCCGCAACCGATTCTGGGGCGCCCCGATTCCGGTCTGGAAGTCAGACGACCCGAACTATCCACGCATCGATGTTTATGGCTCGCTGGACGAGCTCGAGCGCGACTTCGGTGTGCGTCCCGAAGATTTCCACCGCCCGGTCATCGACGAGCTGACCCGACCAAACCCAGATGACCCAACCGGCAAATCAACCATGCGACGGGTGCCAGAGGTGCTCGACTGTTGGTTCGAATCCGGTTCGATGCCTTTTGCCCAGGTGCACTACCCATTCGAGAACCGCGACTGGTTCGAGACTCACAACCCTGGCGACTTCATTGTCGAGTACGTGGGTCAGACCCGCGGCTGGTTCTACACCCTGCACGTCATGGCGACCGCGCTGTTCGACCGCCCGGCGTTCAAGTCGGTGGTCTCGCACGGCATCATCCTCGGCAATGACGGCCAGAAGATGTCCAAGTCGCTGCGCAACTACCCAGACGTCAACGAGGTCTTCGACCGCGACGGTGCAGATGCCATGCGCTGGTTCCTGCTGTCCAGCCCGATCTTGCGCGGCGGCAACCTGATCGTCACCGAGCAGGGCATCCGCGAGGGAGTGCGACAGTTCTTGCTGCCGCTCTGGAACACCTACTACTTCTTCGGCCTCTACGCGAACGCCTCAAGTTACGAGGCCAAGCGTTCAACCTCGTCGAGCGACGTTCTTGACCGCTATCTGCTGGCCAAGACCCACGACCTCATCGCCGATGTCGAGGTTGCCATGAACCGATACGACACCTACACCGCCACCAACCTGCTGCGCGACTTCGCCGATGTGCTCACCAACTGGTACGTTCGCCGCTCGCGCGATCGCTTCTGGGTGGGGTCGGCCGAGGCATTCGACACGCTGTTCACTGTGCTCGAAACCCTGTGCCGCGTTAGCGCGCCGCTGATTCCGATGGTGGGCGAGAAAGTCTGGCAGGGTCTGACCGGCGGCCACTCGGTGCACCTCCAAAACTGGCCCGACAAGAACGAGTTCCCGAGCGACCCTGCTCTGGTCGAGGCGATGGATGCGGTTCGCACCGTCAGCTCGGTTGCCCTGAGCCTGAGAAAGACCAACGGACTGCGCGTGCGTCTGCCGCTGTCGAAGCTCACGGTCGTGAGCCGCGGTTCAAAGGGCCTTGAAGCCTTCCAAGGCCTGATCGCCGATGAGCTCAACGTCAAAGAGGTTGCTCTGGTCGAACTATCGCTCGATTCGACTGCCGAGTTCGGAGTCACCAAGCGCCTCACCGTGAATGCCCGCGCCGCTGGCCCAAGAATCGGCAAGACGGTGCAGGATGCGATTGCGGCCGCCAAGGCAGGCAACTGGACCGACGAGGGTGGCGCAGTCACCGCTGGCGGCATCCAGCTCGTCGAGGGCGAGTACACCATCGACCTGGTCGCCAACGAGAGCGAAGCCGAGGCAAACACCGACCTGATCGGAATCTTGCCCGGCGGTGGATTCTTGATCCTGGACTCGGCTATCACCCCCGAGTTGGCAGCCGAGGGACTTGCTCGCGACACCATTCGTGGTGTGCAGCAGGCCCGAAAGGATGCCGGCCTCGATGTGAGTGACCGGATTCGCTTGAGCATCACCGCCTCGACTGACGTGCTTGCCGCAATCCGGGTGTTCGAAGAGCTGGTCAAGGGCGAGACACTCGCACTAGAACTTCAGCTGGTCGAAGGAGCCGCAAGTGCAATCGCCGTCGGTGAAGACCAAGCGGTGGACGTGACGGTGGAGAAGCTTTGAGCCTGGAGCCACAGGGTAGCGACTCTGAAATCTTCAACGAAGAAGAGTCAATCGATGTCGACCAGTACGAACCCGAGATTGAAGACGACGAAGAGCACGATGTCTGGGCGAAGTTAGCCAAGACCGTCGAAGACGATCTGGTAGCACGCATCCCCGAGCACAAACTGCGCCCGAGGCTAGAGCCGACCCGTCGAGCCGTAGAGCTGCTCGGCGACCCGCAAAAGGCTTACCGTGTGATTCACATCACCGGCACCAACGGCAAGACCTCGACCACCAGATTCATCGAGCGCATTCTTCGCGAGCACGGCCTAACCACTGGGCGTTTCACCAGCCCACATCTGGTGCGACTGAACGAGCGCATGGCTATCAACGGCGAGCCGGTATCGAACGAGCGCCTGTACACGGTCTGGCAAGAGATCAAGCCGCTGCTCGAGATCATCGATAGCCAACTCGAGGCCGAGGGCGACACCAAGCTCACCTTCTTCGAGGCGCTCGCCGTTCTGGGCTTCGCGATCTTCGCCGATGCTCCGGTCGACGTTCTGGTTCTCGAAGTGGGCATGGGTGGCGAGTGGGATTCGACCAACGTTGCCGATGGCGACGTAGCGGTCTTCACGCCAATCTCAATCGACCACGCCGAACGCCTCGGCAACACCATCGCCGAAATCGCGCAGACCAAGTCGGGAATCATCAAGCCTGGCGCGTTCGTGGTCAGCAGCAATCAACCGGTGGATGCGGTTCCCGTGCTCAAGGCTAAGGTCGACACCACCGCCGACCGGCTCGCGGTCTACGGTGTTGACTTCGAAGTTACCGAGATCAGCAAAACCGATCTCGGCCAACAGTTCTCGGTCAGAACCCTGGCAGGAAGCTATCAAGACCTGCACATTCCGATTCACGGCAACTTTCAGGCCGAGAATGCCGCGCTCGCCATAGCTGCGGTCGAGGCGTTCTTAGGCGCAGGCAACCAGCGAATCATGGATGACGTGATTCGCGCCGCGCTCGCTGACGCATCCTCGCCAGGAAGGTTGCAGGTTATCTCGCGCGAGCCACTCGTGCTGCTCGACGCGGCGCACAATCCGGGTGGGGCAGAGGTGCTTGCGAGTGCGCTCGCCGATACGTTTGGCAAGCCATACGCGATCGGTGTGCTCGGTGTTCTGGGTGACAAAGATGCGACGCAGTTCTTCGAGATCCTTGACGACTCTTTCGTCGAAGTTGTCATCACCCAGTCGAGCTCACCGCGCGCAGTGGCAGCCGAAACTCTGGCCGAGACGGCTCGAAAGGTGTTTGGTGAGGATCGAGTGCATGTGGCCGCCAACCCGATGAGCGCGATCGAGCTGGCCAAGCAGCAGCTTGCGCTCGCAGGTGAGCGGGCGAACGCCGGCGCAATCATCGTGACCGGCTCAATTACGCTTATTGGTGACGTGCTTCGCATGAAACAGCAAGAAATGGATGACGATGTCTAACTCAGTTGCCAAGGGCAGAAGAAAGTCGGTCAAGCGCACGCTAGCGTCGATGGTTCTAGCGTTTGAGGCGTTCATCATCTTCTTCGCAACGCTTTACGTTTTCGGCACCAACCAGGAGCAGGGTCCACTTATCTGGACTATTGGCTTGAGCTTCGCCTTTTTGCTGATTGCCACCCCGGCCGTTCTAGGCTCACGTTGGAGCTACTGGTGGGGATCCTTCCTTCAGGTGGCCATGTTGGCAACCGCGTTCTGGGCGCCGCTCATGTGGGTTATCGGAATCATCTTCATCGGTCTGTGGGTCTGGGGGCTTATTGCCGGCGCCACTATCGACCGAGCAAAAGAGGTAATCGCCGAGAGCGGTATCGACCTCGAAGCAGAACTTCTTAAGCGCAAAGGAGCATAACCGTGGCAGAAATCCAGCAGACCCTAGTTCTGATCAAGCCAGACGGCGTAAAGCGAAACCTGATTGGTGAAATCATTCGCCGAATCGAAACTAAGGGATACGTCATCGCTGACGTCAAAAAGTTGCGCCCTACTCGTTCACTGCTCGCCAACCACTATGCCGAGCACGAGGGCAAGCCGTTCTATGAGCCGCTGGTCGATTTCATGCTCTCGGGCGATGTCGTTGCCCTTCGAGTTGAAGGCAACCGAGTGATCGAGGGATTCCGCGCGCTAGCAGGTGCTACCGACCCGACCGTGGCTGCACCTGGCACGATTCGCGGCGACCTGGGTCGAGACT
The DNA here is from genome assembly GCA_964439235.1 of uncultured Rhodoluna sp. Classification (GTDB taxonomy): domain Bacteria; phylum Actinomycetota; class Actinomycetes; order Actinomycetales; family Microbacteriaceae; genus Rhodoluna. Next base: position 3,990 of record CAYTNT010000043.1, read on the forward strand.
GGGGACTCGCAGTTCAGCAGAACCTGGTGCACGGAAGCGATTCGCCAGAGTCGGCTGCGCGCGAGCTAGCGCTCTGGTTCGCTTAGTTTTCGCTTGCTTATTGCCTAGCGCAGGCCGAAAATCTGGGTCCACTGGTCCCAGAACTTGATGCCGATGATCGCAATCAAAATCAGTTCGGTGACAACCGTGAAGACCCAAGCCCAGTCGCGAATTGACTCAACGAAGCCAACCATCTTGACAGGCACGGGGATGATGTCTTCGGCCAGCATGTAGATCAGCAGGTGCCAGAAGATTGGGATCATTGCTGCCCAAGCCACCATGCAGTACGGGCACAGAGCACCAATCTCGAAAATAGCCTCGTGGGCTAGCCAGATCACGAATGCGAAGCCAAGCGTGTTGCCGAGCAAGAACAGCATCCAGAACCAGCGCTTGAATCTTGCTCCGGCAAGTATTGCCGCACCAACCGCAATCGGAAACATGAATGCGCTCAAGCCGATGAGGGGATTTGGGAAGCCGAAAAGTTTGGCCTGTTCAGAAAGCATCACTGATTTGCACGAGATGAAGGTCGCGAGGTCGCAGCTGAGGGTGGCGTCGGGATTCGCGGCCACGTGGAAACGCTCGAGGGTCAGCGCGAAGGCCCCAGCCCACCCGACAACACCGCCGATGATAAGCACCCAGGCAAGGCCAATTGATCCGCCGAAAGTCGGTTTGCTCTTGTTGATTGCTACGTCGCTCACGTGTCTAAGTATTCCACCGCAACCTGAGAAAAACTCGCCTTTGCGGCGGTTTGAGTGACTTTTGACGCTCTCACTGGCATACTTGAAAGAAGTTGTCTCGGTCCACACCCGATTCGACGCAAGTTTCACGAGGACCCACCAAAGCAGCGTAAGACCCGAACACATAGGTTTCTGGCAGTGCGAGAACAAGGTACCGAGTCGCTCGTTTAGGTTTGGTTGGTTGCAAAAGCAGCCAACATGGATTTAGGCCCGAGGGGCTAGTGAGTGTGGCCTAGCGCTAAAGGCAGCTTGGAGCACACCAGAAATGGTGAAAAAGAACACTGAAACACCCGTAGCCGAAACCAACGAGGCTAAGAAATCTGCGGCATCGACCGCGAAGAAGGCAACCGCCGCAAAGAAACCGACAACCGCAAAAGTCGCACCGGCTGCGAAGAAGTCGGCTGTAGCTAAGCCAGACGCTCCAGAAACTGCTGCGGCAAAGTCAGAACCGGCAAAGGCAAAGTCGCCAAAGGCATCCGCCGCTAAATCAAAGGCCGCAAAGCCAGCTAGCGACGTGCAGGATGCCCCTGAGGCAGCCGTCGAAACCGAACAGCCGAAGACTCGCGGTGGCCGCGGCTCGAGGTCAAAGGGCGCACAAGCTCAGCAAGCCGAGGCAACTCAGGCCGAGGTAACCGCTGCACCAGCAACCCCGGTTGCAGCCACCTCGCTGATGTTCATGGCACCAGATCTGCCAACCCCGACCGTCGACCCCAAAAAGGGTCTAATCGTCGATCAGCCGAGTGCTGATGGCGAGAGCCACCTTCGTCGCCGCTCGCGTCGTCGCGCTGGCGAGACCATCGATGGTGAACTCGGCGAGAACACTGTGGTCAAGGTTCGCGAGCCCCGCGCACCGAAAGAGCCAAGCAACGAGCCACAGCGAGTCAAGGGTTCGACCCGACTCGAGGCCAAGAAGCAGCGCCGTCGAGACGGCAGGGACGCGGGTCGCCGCCGCACGGTAATCACCGAGTCAGAGTTCCTCGCCCGTCGCGAAGCGGTCGATCGCAACATGATCGTTCGCTCGAAAGACGGCAAGATCCAGATTGGCGTGCTCGAGGACGGCATCCTGGTCGAGCACTACGTGGCCAAGGCATCCGAGGCCAGCCTGATTGGCAACGTTTACCTCGGCAAGATCCAAAATGTTTTGCCTTCGATGGAAGCAGCATTCGTTGACATCGGTCGCGGCCGCAACGCCGTGCTCTACTCGGGTGAGGTCGACTGGGAGCTGGCAGAGACCGGCAACCAGCCGCGTCGCATCGAGCTTGCGCTCAAGTCCGGAGACACCGTTCTGGTTCAGGTCACCAAAGACCCAGTGGGTCAAAAGGGTGCTCGCCTAACCAGCCAGGTCTCGCTGCCTGGCCGCTACCTGGTTTATGTGCCAAACGGCTCGATGAATGGGATTTCGCGAAAGCTGCCCGACAGTGAGCGTGCTCGACTCAAGAAGATCCTCAAGGAAATCCTGCCCGAAGACGCCGGTGTCATCGTCAGAACCGCCGCCGAAGGAGCCACCGAGGAGCAGCTAACCCTCGACGTGCAGCGTCTGCAGGCCCAGTGGGAAGACATCCAGAAAAAGGTCGAAAAGGGTTCGGCCCCGGCAATGCTGCACAGCGAGCCTGACTTGCTGGTCAAGATTGTTCGTGACGTCTTCAACGAGGACTTCCAGAAGATGATCATTTCGGGCGACGATGCCCGCGAAGTCATCGAGGAATACCTCGCCTCAGTCGCACCTGACCTGCTCGAGCGGGTCGAGAAATACACCGGCGACAAAGATGTGTTTGACGAATACCGAGTCGGCGAGCAGATTGCCAAGGCGCTCGACCGCAAGGTTTACCTGCCTTCGGGTGGTTCGCTCGTCATCGATCGCACCGAGGCCATGACCGTGGTCGACGTCAACACCGGCAAGTTCGTCGGGTCAGGTGGAAACCTCGAAGAGACTGTTACCAAGAACAACCTTGAGGCAGCTGAAGAGATCGTTCGCCAACTCAGACTTCGCGACATCGGTGGAATCATCGTTGTCGACTTCATCGACATGGTGCTCGAATCCAACCGAGACCTAGTGCTGCGTCGCCTGATTGAGTGTCTGAGTCGCGACCGCACCAAGCACCAGGTAGCCGAGGTCACATCCCTCGGTCTGGTTCAGATGACTCGCAAGAAGATCGGTATCGGTCTTCTGGAGGCGTTCAGCGAGCCATGTGAGGCCTGTGCTGGTCGTGGCGTCATTGTGCACCACGAGCCAATCATGCGCCACAAGAGCCACCACCCGATGGAAGAGCCGGTCAAGACAGGCAAGCAGGGCAAGAAAGATCGCAACCGCGAGAAGTCGAAGCCCGAGGGCAAGCAAGAGGTAGCCAAGGTGGTTACCCCAGAGAAGGCCGCCGAGCTGGGCAGCGTTATCTCGAAGATTGCCGCATCCACCGTCGCCGCTCACGAAGCAGCCGGTGAGGAATCGGTGATCGCGCTTCCGAAGCTCGATTTACCAGAACCGCAGGATGCGAAAGCCGCCAAGTCTGGCGTTTCGGCAGCCGAGGTCGGGTCAACCGAGACCGAGAAGATCTTGGATGCGGTGCTCGAAGCTCTGCCTGAGCCGGCAGCGCCGGGTGAGGGGCGTCCGCAAGGTCGCCGCAAGCCTCGTCGGGCTAGCAGCAACTAGGTTTTTGCCAAACCAACTCGGGCAAAATGTTTGACCCGAACTTGGTTTTCACGCTAGACTTGACCCTCGTTGCTCGAATTGCATTCGCTGGCAACATTCATCAATCCGAGAGCGATTAAATTCGCATACGGAGACGTCTCAAGACAAGAGGTAACCCTGTGGTTTACGCAGTAGTCCGCTCAGGCGGCCGCCAAGAAAAGGTGTCGGTTGGCACCATCGTTACGATGGACCGCGTCAAGGCTGACGCCAACGGCAAGATTCAGCTTCCAGCAGTGCTTCTGGTTGACGGTGACAAGGTCACCACCGACCCAGCCGCGCTGGCTAAGGTCAAGGTCACCGCTGAGGTTCTAAACGACCTCCGTGGCCCAAAGATCATCATCCAGAAGTACAAGAACAAGACCGGTTACAAGAAGCGCCAGGGTCACCGTCAGGAACTGACCCGCGTTCAAATCACCGAGATCAAGTAAGCAAAGGACTGAACGCAAATGGCATCCAAAAAGGGAGTTAGCTCCACTCGTAACGGCCGCGACTCAAACGCTCAGCGCCTAGGTGTAAAGCGTTACGCAGGCCAGGTTGTAAACGCCGGTGAGATCATCGTTCGTCAGCGCGGAACCCACTTCCACCCAGGTGCGAACGTGGGTAAGGGCAAGGACGACACCCTGTTCGCTCTCGCTGCAGGCGCAGTCGAGTTCGGCACCAAGGGTGGCCGCCGCGTCGTAAACGTGGTCGAGGCTGCTTAGTCAAAACTTTTAGACAGTCGAAGGCGAGCCTTGTGCTCGCCTTTGCTGTTTCTCAACTCATCCCACCAAGTCTGCGCAGAGCAGGCCCCGACCACCGAATCAAACGAAAGGCGTGATCATGATTCAGTTTGTTGATCAGGTGACGCTGCATCTGCGTGCCGGTAACGGCGGTGACGGTTGTACCTCAATCAAGCG
>CAYTNT010000044.1:0-8217 GCA_964439235.1 uncultured Rhodoluna sp.
TGAATCAAGGGCGCCTCGTCTTTGACTGGAGGAAGCGGTGGGATTTGAACCCACGGTAGCTATTAACTACGACAGTTTTCAAGACTGTTCCGTTCGGCCGCTCCGGCACGCTTCCGTAGTTAGGAGTTTATCAGACCTGGCGGGTGAACAGAATGCCCTCGAAGCCTGCAAGCACTCGGGCCACACCGTCATCCTCAACGGTTGAAGTGACAGCGGTGGCCGCCGCGTGAACCTCTTCAGGCCCCTGCCCCATCGCAAAGGCGAGTCCGCCGCCGGCCTGCGCCCACTCGAACATAGCGATGTCGTTGCGGCCGTCACCGATGGTGATCACCTGATCGGCACGGATGCCCAGATCGGCCCGCAGCTTCTCGAGAGCCGAGGCCTTGCTGATGCCGGCGGGTGCGATGTCAAGCCAGGCTGTGTAGCCAATCGCGTACGACACCGAGTGCAGACCGATCTTCTGGATGATCCCGAGGAACTCATCCACCTCGTGTTCTGGCGACAGCACGACGACTCTCGAAACCGGCGAATCCATGAGGTCTTCGATTGGGGTCTCGATGTTGCGGTCGCCGAGAGCGTATGCCGGAAAAGGGCGGTGAAAGTGGTAGCTGCCGTCAGGGTTTTCGACTGCAAAGTGAGCGTTTGGCAGGTGGCCGACAAGTTCGGTAATCACGGCGCGCGGGTCGAAAGTCACAACCTCGTGCACGTGATAGCCGAGCTCGTGCTGCGCATCCAGCCTCAGGGTGACGGCACCGTTTGACGCCACCGAGAACCCGTGGTGGATGCCCACATCGCGAATCACAGGCATCGCGTTAGCGGCCGAGCGCCCGGTTGCCACGATGACCTCGTGACCGAGCGAGCGAACCCGCTGCACCTGCTCGATTACGGCGGGCGAAAGGTATCCGTCGTCGTGAACGAGCGTGCCGTCGATGTCGATGGCAATCAGCCAGCGGTCATCACCGGTCGCGAGCGGTTGGTTAGTCATGCAGTTGCTAAGCCTTGGCTACCGGAATGAATTCCTGGCCACCCAAGTATGGGCGAAGTGCCTCAGGGATGCGCACCGAGCCGTCGGCTTGCTGGTGGGTTTCAAGAATTGCGACCAGCCAGCGAGTGGTGGCCAGCGTGCCATTAAGGGTTGCCGCGGTCTGGGTCTTGCCGTTCTCGTCGCGGTAGCGAACGTTGAGGCGGCGAGCCTGGAAGGTCGTGCAGTTCGACGAGCTGGTGAGCTCGCGGTAGGTCTGCTGTGACGGAATCCAAGCCTCTGAGTCGTACTTGCGGGCCGCGCTCGAGCCTAGATCGCCGGCAGCGGTGTCGATCACGCGGTAGGCCAGCTCGCAGGCCTGCAGCATCTGCTCTTCGAAGTGCAGCAGCTTCAGGTGCTCGGCCTCGGAATCCTCTGGCTTGATGTAGCTGAACATCTCGAGCTTGTTGAACTGGTGCACGCGCAAGATTCCACGGGTGTCGCGGCCAGCCGAGCCGGCTTCGCGACGGTAGCAGGTGCTCCAACCGGCGTAGCGCAGCGGACCATTCGACAGGTCGATGATCTCGTCGCGGTGGTAGCCGGCGAGCGCAACCTCGCTGGTGCCGGTCAGGTACAGCTCGTCTGCAGGCAAGTAGTAAATCTCGTCTGAGTGAGCACCCAGGAATCCGGTGCCGGCCATGACCTCTGGGCGAACCAGGGTCGGGGTAATCAGCGCGGTGAAGTCATTCTTCGAGGCCAGGTCGAGGGCCATGTTCATGAGGGCCAACTCGAGGCGGGCACCCCATCCCTTCAAGAAATAGAAGCGCGAACCAGAAACCTTGACGCCGCGCTCGATGTCGATGATGTCGAGCAGTTCGCCGAGTGCAACGTGGTCGCGCGGCTCGAAATCGAACTTGGCCTTGACGCCAACTTCTTTGAGCACGACAAAGTTGTCTTCGCCACCGCTCGGAATGCCTTCGATGACGACGTTCTCGATCTGCCAGATGATGTCATTGAGGTGAACCTCGGCCGCATTAGCGATCTCGAGGGCGGCCTTGACGCGCTCGGCCAACTGCTGACCAGCTGCGATTAGAGCCGGGCGCTCCTCTTTAGATGCGGCACCAACCTGCTTGGCCGCGGCGTTCTGCTCGGCACGCAGTGACTCGTATTCCTGAAGCGCCTTGCGCCATGCGGCATCGGCCCGAGCGGCCTCGTCGACGATGCTTTCATCGTTGCCGCGAGCGCGCTGGGATGCCTTGATCGCATCCGGGTTTTCACGAAGCAGGTTTAGGTCAATCACGGGCTTAAGCCTACCTTCTGGGCTGGTTTCGGCTATTTCGTGATGAAGATATCGGCGCGGATGTTGGCATCCGAAACCACCGCGGTGCTCTTGGCTGGGCTGAAGATGCTTCGGTTGACGGCGATTACCTCAACACCTGGCAGCAGCTTTCGCAGCATGCTGGCCACCACTACCGCGCGACGCTGGGCGAGGCTGGTGCTGGTGTCAACCGAGACTCCCACGAACGGGTTGGCGTGTCCGGTGACCACGATGCGCGTTGAGCCCTGTGCCTTGATTACCCTGGCCAGGTTTGCGAGCGCAGCCGCCTGCCCCTGGGCAAGATTTGCGGTGTTCGGAACGAACGCGACGCTACCGTTCAGCAGCAGCTTCGAGTCATCGACCGTGGCCTGAGCCCGAGTGACACCGACCATAGTCACGTTGATTCGGCTGCGAGCATTCAGGATGCGACCAACTTCGCAAGAGGTCAGGGTCGTGCGGCAAGCGAGCTTGCCATTGATGTGGACCAGGTACTGCGAGCCGGGCTTCGCGAGTAGCGGCATCCATCGAATCAATGTGGTGCGCTTGTTCTTCACCGGTTCTGCGGCCACCGACATGATGGTTGCTCCGAAGCGGTAGTCGAGCACTGTGGTCTGCGATTCGGTGCCACCCTCGCCCAGGGCAACGATGGTGATTTTGTAGTTCGTGTTTGGTTTGGCGTCGATGCGCAGGTTCGCATCCCCGGTGGTAAAGGTGACCGCCGAACCAGTCGACGGAGTCACGGTGACCCGGAATAGCTTGTATTCGCTAGTGGCCTGCCACGTGACGCGCATTTGTCTGGCGTTGATTGGTGCGGCGGCAACACGAGCCGGCGCGCTAGGCGCGATTGCCAGCGCGGTGACAACTTCGTCGGCCACGTTGCTGCTGCCGACCGGGATAACCGAGATCGAGTAGGCGAGGCCCGGCTCAAGGCCAGTTAGCGCGATCGAGAGCTCGCTGGCGGCAACCTTGATGGTCTTCACCGTTCCGGTCGACGAAACGATCTTGACCGACAGTTCGCCGATTCCGCCCTGCCACTTCAGGGTTGGAACCTTGCCTGTGGTGTCGACCCACAGCTTGGTGACCGGAGCAACCGCAGGAGGTGGCACAAAGTTGACCTGGTTCGCGATCGCCTGAATCTTGGCGATGGTGTCGGTGCCGGATGCGCCAGCAGCAGCAACCGCGGTGTTCATCTTCTCGAGCGAACCAGCATCCAGACCGGTGATGCCGAGAGCAGCGTAATCGGCCAGAGTCGGCGCCGGTGCGGTGCTCGAGTTGGCGATGTAGGCCTTGATCTTGTCCATCGCTGCAACAGCGGCATTCACAAGTGCCTGGATCTTGGCGCTGGTGTTCACGTCGGTGCCGGTCTTGGCAGCGATGATCTCGTTCAGCCACAGTTCGTCGCCGGCCACAATGCCCGTGATGTTTAGTGACTGGTAGTCGGCGAAGGTCGGGGCAGGGTTGGTCGAGTCATTCGCGTAATCGACGATGGTGGCAATCGATGGATAAGCAGCAACATCGGCAATCACGTTAGCGACCAGGTTCGACAGTTCGGTGTAGCTGTCAACCGCGCTGCCGTCGTCGGCACTCGCGGCAATCGTGGCCAGGATTACCGAGAAGTTGCTTGCGTTGACGCCCACAATGTTCAGGTCGGCAAAGTCGGCGGCATTTAGTGCAGGGGCGACCTGCTGACCGGCCGCGGTTGCGATCACGCGATTGGCGAGCGCGCTCAGCGCGTTGAGTTCGGCCACCGAGTCAACGGCGCTCGAAGGAGAACCATCGAGGATGCCGTTGAGCAGACCCAGCTTTGCCGCAGCTAGCGGCCCAGAGAAGACATTCGCACCGAGGTTACCCAGGTCAGACAGCGTGATCGGGGTGCCCGAGTTCTGCGAACCGTCGGCGAGCGCGATCAGGTGCTCGGCGGCGAGCGCAATGCTCATGACCTCGGCAACGGTGTCGGTTGCGGCCGTCGATGCGGTTGCGATGAACGAGTTGATGCCGTTCAGGTTGCTGTTGTTGACACCGGTGATGCCGGCGGCGGCGTAGTCGGCGAGGGTCGGAATCTGGTTTGTGCCGTCGTAAGCGCTGATGATCGCCATGGCCCCGGCTCTGGCCACATCTGCGTTGGCCGCAGCGACCAGGTTCTGCAGCTTGGCTAGCGAGTCGATGCCAGAGCCGTTATCTGGGGTGGATGCGATCTGCGCGAGCAGGGCCGCGATGTTGCTCGAGTCAACACCCGTGACGCCCAGTGCGGCGAAGCTTGCTGGGTTTAGCGCTGGGTTTGCGGTGCCGCCTGCAGCAACGGTCGATAGACCCTGAATGATCTGAGCGATCGCCGCCAGTTCACTCTGAGTGTCTACGCTGCTGAACGAGGCAACGTCGATCACGCCATTGAGCAGTGCGAGTTCTGCCGTGGTGTTGACCTCGGCGATACCCAGCGCGGCGGTGTCGGTTGCGGTCAGTGGGCTAGCCGCAATCACCTGAGCGCTGATCTGTCCGTCTGAGAGGGCCTGGAGCTTGTCGACCGCATCCACAATCGCCTGCAGCTCGAGCGTCGAATCGGTCTGGGCAGCAGACAGCGGGCCAACCATGTCGTTGATCGCGGCGATGTTGCCGAGGTTGACTCCTGTGACACCTGCCGTCGTGTAGTCGAGCACGATCGGCGCGGTGTTGGTGCCGTCGTATGCGGCGATGAGCGCGGCGGCGGCGGCCTGAACCGCTAGCACCGCAGCGGCATCCACCAGGGTTTGCAGCTTGGCCGCGGTGTTGACCGCGCTGCCGTCATTGGCCGACGCAATCAGTTGCGAGATCACCATGTCGATGTTCGACGAATCGACTCCGGTGATGCCAAGGGCGGCAAAGTCGGCCGGGGTCAGCGCAGGGCTCGGGGCATTCTGGACGCTGGTGGCGGCAGCGGTCGCCATCACCTTGTCAACCGCGGTTGCGGCGGCAGCGAGGTTGGTTGGGTTCGAGAGCGTGTTCATCGACATCGCATCGAAGATGCTGTTCGCCAGAGCCAGCTCGGCGGTCGTATTGATTGAGGCAGCGCCGAGGGAAGCGAACTGCGGCGCGGTCAAGGACTGGCCGGCGTTGCCGGTGCCGTCGGCGAGTGCCGCGAGCGCGAGGTAGCCATCGACGATCGCCTGAACTTCAGCCTGGGTGTCGCTGGCCGCCTGCGGAATCGCGGCGAGGTACGAGTTGATGCCAGCCAGGTTGAGGCTGTTTACACCAGTGATGCCTGCCGTGGTGAAGGTGGCCGAGGTCGGAGCTGTGTTCGTGCCGTCGTAGGCCGCGATTACCGACAGGGCGGCCTGTGCTGCGGCGGCAGCGGCGGCGAGGTTGGCCATGTTGTTGAGGTCGGCAAGGTTCGCGGCACCCGAGCCGTTGTCAGGGGTGACAGCGATCTGCTGAATAACTCCGGCCAGGTTGTTCGCATCCACGTTGTTGATGCCGATGGTCGCGAAGTCGGCCGGGGTCAGCGCAGGGTTCGGTGTGCCACCGGCGGCAATCAACTGAATGGCCTCGACGATGCGGGCAATCTCGGCAATCTCGGCAGGGCTGTCAACGTTCGCGTAGGCGAGTCCGTCGACGATGCTGTTGAACAGGGCAACCTCGTTGGCGGTGTTTACTCCGGATGCGCCGAGCGCGCTCAGGTTCGCGGCGGTTAGGTGAGCGCTGGTGTCGGCGTTGGCGTTGGCGGCAAGCTGCAGGGCGGCAACCGCATCCACGATCGATTGGAGTTCGGCACGGGTATCGGTAGCCGCTGCAGTGAGCGGACCGACCATTGCGTTCACGGCGGCCAGGTTGGCGCTCGAGACACCCACGACACCGGCCGACAGGTAGTCGGCTACCGATGGCACGGCGTTGGTTCCGTCGTATTGCGCGATTAGTGCCGCGGCGGCATCCTGCAGGGCCTGAAGCGCGGCGGCGTTAACCAGCGACTGGAGCTCAGCCTGAGTGTCAACGGCCGAGCCATCGTTGGCGGTGGCGATGATGTTGGCGATCACAGTCGCGAGGTTGTCGGCGGTGACACCCGTGATGCCCAGGGCTGTGAAGTCAGCGAGCGAGAGGGCTGGGCTCGGTGCGCCAAACAGCGCGGTGGCGGCAGCCGTCGCAATCACCTTCGAAGCAGCGGATGCGATTGCGTTCAACTCGAGTGCGCTGTCGACGCTGGTCGAGGCCAGCACGTCGGCAATGTCGTTGGCGAGGGCAACCTCGGTGCCCGAGTCGAGCTGGGTCATGCCCAGCAGCGCGTACTCGCTCTGGGTCAATCCGGTGCCGTTGTTGTCGGTGGCATCGGCCAGCGCTAGCAGTTTGTTGTAGGCATTGACGATGGCCTGAAGTTCGGCGGCGGTGTCCTTGGCCGAGCCTGGCAGACCGGCGATGATCGAGTTGAGGCCGGCGAGGTTTCCGCCGTTGACACCGGTGATACCGGCGGTCGAGTAGTCGGTGGCGGTCGGTGCGGTACCCGAACCGTTGTAACCAGAGATGGCGGCCAGGGCCTGATCCTGTGCCAGCGCGGCATTCGCTGCGGTGACCTGGTTCTGCAGCTTGGCTAGCGAGTTGATGCCGCTGCCGTCATCCGCGGTCTGAGCGATTTGGCTGATCAAGGCGGCCAGGTTGCCAGCATTCACACCGGTCAGGCCGAGGGCCGCAAAGTCAGCTGCCGTCAGGGCGGGGGATGCAGTCTGGCCAGCAGCAGTCTGCGCAATTCGGTCGATAATCGAGGCCAGGGCATTGATTTCGGCGAGGGTATCAACCGCGGTGAAGCTCAGCGGGTCGATGACACTGTTGAACAGAGCGGCCTCGTTGGCGCTGGCAATCGAGCTCAGGCCGATCGCGTTGAGGTCGCTAACCGTCACGAAGGCACCACCCTCGGCAGCACCGTTGGCGGTCTGTCGAATGTTGTTGACCGCATTCACGATTGCCTGCAGTTCGCTAGGCGAATCAGTGGCCGAGGCGGGCAGGCCAGCGACGATTTCGTTAATCAGAGCCAGGTTGCCTGCATCCACACCGGTCACGCCAGCGGTCGAGTAGTCGGTTGCGCTAGGCGCGGTGCCCGAACCGTTGTAGGCCGAAATCGAGTTGAGGGCATTGCTGGTGGCGACCGCGGCATCGACCAGAGCCTGAAGCTCGAGTCGAGTGTCAACTCCGGTGCCGTCATTTGCGGTGGCCTCAATCGCGGCAATTACAGCAGCGAGGTTGCCGGCGTTCACCCCGGTGATGCCGAGCATCGTGAAATCGGATGCGTTCAACGCAGGAACCGGAGCCGCTGCACCAGGCACCGCGGCGGTCGCCATCACCTTGCTGACCGCATCGGCGACGACCGCGCGCTCTGCCTTGGTGTCGAGGTTCGCGAATCCCATGCCGGCGATCACGCTGTTGAAGAGGCTCTGCTCGACCGAGGTGTCTAGGCCGGTCAGACCGAGCAAGGCGAACTCGGAGTTGGTGAGGGTGCCAGGCACGGTGGCTAGGCCGTCGGCCGCGGTCTTGACCTTATTGATTGCGTCGACCAGGGCCTGCAGCTCGGCGGTGCTGTCGCGCGAGCCCGCCGGCATCGAGTTAATCAGGTCGAGAATCGAGGCGAGGTTCGACGCATCCACACCGGTCACACCAGCGGCAGTGAAGTCGCTGATGGTCGGTGCGGTGTTGCTGCCCGTGTAGTTCTTGATGTTGTTCAGGGCCGCATCGGTCGCGGCTGCGTTGGCGGCTGCCGTGGCCAAGGCCTGAATCTCGGCAACGGTGTCAACGCCCGAACCATCGTTGGCGGTCTGTTCGATTCTCGATAGCAGACCGGCGAGGCTCGCGGCGTTCACGTTTTGAATGCCCACGAGAGCAAAGTCGGATGCGGTCAGCGCAGGGCTGGCGGTTCCGCCAGCGGCGACGGTGAAGATGCGGTCAACGATGCTCGCCGCGGTCTGCAGTTCGGCGGCGGTGTCAA
>CAYTNT010000045.1:0-8186 GCA_964439235.1 uncultured Rhodoluna sp.
TCTCGATCACCTTCAACCCTGAAGAGGTCAGCGACAACATGAAGCAGTACGGCGGCTTCATCCCTGGTATTCGTGCCGGTCGTCCGACCACCGAGTACCTCGAGTACGTGCTTAGCCGCATCACCTTCCCTGGTTCGATTTACCTGGGTCTGATTGCTTTGATTCCGTTGATTGCGTTCTCGCTGTTGGGTGTCAGCCAAGACTTCCCATTCGGTGGAACCACGATTCTGATCATCGTTGGTGTTGGTCTTGACACCGTCAAGCAGATCAACGCCCAGATGCAGCAGCGCAACTACGAGGGCCTTCTGAAGTGACCCGTCTGCTCATCATCGGTGCTCCTGGGGCGGGCAAGGGCACACAGGCAGAGCGTCTTTCGGCGAGCTTCGGCATCCCTGCGATTTCGACCGGCGACATCTTTCGTCACAACGTAAAGAACGAGACCGAACTCGGCAAGCAGGCCAAGGCATTCATGGACCGCGGCGAGTATGTCCCAGACAGCCTCACCAACGACTTGGTTCGCGACCGTTTGGCTCAGTCGGATGCGCAAGCGGGCTTCCTGCTTGACGGATACCCACGCACTCTCGATCAGGTAAACGAGCTCGACGACATCCTTGCTAGCCACGGCAAGTCGCTGGATGCGGTTGTGCTGTTGACCGCTGACACCGACGAGGTCGTTCGTCGCCTGCTCGGTCGCGCGCTCGAACAAGGTCGAGCCGACGACACCGAAGAGGTAATTCGTCGCCGACTCGAGGTTTACGCAGAGCAGACCGCTCCACTGGTTGACCTCTACCAGGCTCGCGGTTTGGTTGTCGCAATCGATGGTCTCGGCGAGGTAGCTGAGGTCACCGAGCGCATCCTTGCTGGTCTCGCCGCAGTCGGCGTTCAGGCCTAATTCGCAGCCTCGCGACCAAAGAATCGAATCCAATGGGCCGCCAAGGTTACGAACTCAAGACAACTGAGCAGATCATCGCGATGCGCGAGGCGGGGCTCATTACTCGTGCCGCACTGCGAGCAGTTGAAGCCGCAATCAAGCCGGGTATCACCACGCTCGAACTGGATGCGATTGCCGATGCCGAGATCCAAAAACGCGGCGCTCACTCAAACTTCCAGCTCGTCGAGGGCTACTTTCACACGATCTGCGCATCCGTAAATGACGAGGTCGTTCACGGCATCCCGGGCAGCCGAGTGTTGCGGGCCGGCGACATCGTTTCGATCGACTGCGGAGCCGAAAAGGGCGAGTGGAACGGCGATAGCGCAATCACGGTCATTGTTCCCGATTCGCAGGATGACGTTGCAGACCCGAACCTTCGCGCACGTCGCCAGGTGCTCAGTGATGTCACCGAGAATTCGCTCTGGGTCGCGATCGCTGCACTTGCTAAGGCCGAATACCTCAACGAGGTCGGTGCCGCGGTCGAGGAGTATGTTTACGAGCAGGCCAAGGAGCACGGCATGAAGTTCGGCATTCTCGAGCAGTACGTAGGGCACGGTATCGGTCGCTCGATGCACGAGGATCCGCCGGTTTTCAACTATGCCGTTCGTGACAAGGGTCCTAAGGTCGTACCTGGTCTCTGCGTTGCAATCGAGCCGATGATAACCGCTGGAAGCCCAAAGACCAAGGTCCTCAAGGACGGCTGGACCGTTTCTGCCAAGGACGGTTCGGATTCTTCGCACTGGGAGCACACGATTGCAGTTCACGAACGCGGCATTTGGGTGCTAACCGCCGAGGACGGCGGGCTCGAGAAGCTAAAGCCGTTCGGGGTCACGCCAGTCGCACTGTCGTAGGCCAGAGCCGAAAGATTTAATTACCAAAATCTTCGGTTTTCCCCTAGGATTGAACTTCGGTGTTTCTACACGCATCCCCAATTTGTGAAGTTGGTTCTTTTGCGTGCGCTCGAAGCACCACCAAAACCAGCAGATAAGTGAGTTTATGGCCAGCAAAGACGGTGTCATCGAAATCGAAGGCACAGTAGTTGAAGCTCTACCGAACGCTATGTTTCGTGTCGAGTTGACCAATGGACACAAGGTTCTGGCACACATCTCGGGCAAGATGCGTCAGCACTACATCCGCATCCTTCCTGAGGACCGCGTGATCGTAGAGCTCAGCACCTACGACCTGACTCGTGGCCGAATCATTTATCGCTACAAATAACAGACTTGGCGTCTGGTTCAACCGAACTGACGTCTTGAAACCGGTTAGCAATAACCCCAAACAGAAGTAAGAGACATGAAGGTAAACCCAAGCGTCAAGAAGATTTGCGACAAGTGCAAGGTCATCCGTCGCCACGGTCGCGTCATGGTCATCTGCGAGAACCCACGTCACAAGCAGCGCCAGGGCTAGTCCGTACTTCGAAAAATCGCACCAAACACAACTGAATAAACAAAAAGGCAACGCTCAATCTCAAAGCCCATCGACTCAGGTCGGTGAAGTTTGAGATGGCACCTCCGGAGAAGGCCGGAGCCCGCTTGATTCAAGTCGGGGTAGCGCTGCTGCAGACCTTCTAAACAACAAGGAGAAATCCAATGGCACGTGTTGCCGGAGCCGATATTCCAGACGCAAAACGCGTTGAAATCGCCCTAACCTACATCTACGGCATCGGCCGTACCCGCTCGGCCCAGATTCTGGCCGAAACCAAAATCGACAAGAACATCCGCGTCAAGGATCTAACCGACGCGCAGCTTGTTGCTATCCGTGACTTCATCGAAGGCACCTTCAAGGTTGAGGGTGACCTCCGCCGCGACGTTGCCGCCGACATCCGCCGCAAGGTCGAAATCGGTTCGTACGAGGGTATCCGCCACCGCAAGGGTCTTCCAGTACGCGGTCAGCGCACCAAGACCAACGCCCGCACCCGCAAGGGACCAAAGCGCACCGTAGCCGGCAAGAAGAAGGCAGCCCGCAAGTAATCGCGGCAGCCCTCAAGAAAGTATTAGGAGAATCTAATGGCAGCACCTAAGGCAAAGGCCGGCGCAGCAGCTCGCAAGCCACGTCGCAAAGAAAAGAAGAACGTAACCGTAGGCCAGGCTCACATCAAGAGCACCTTCAACAACACCATCGTTTCGATCACCGACGCCACCGGCGCAGTAATCTCGTGGTCGTCATCGGGTGACGTCGGCTTCAAGGGTTCGCGCAAGTCGACCCCGTTCGCAGCTCAGCTTGCAGCCGAGTCGGCAGCTCGCAAGGCTCAGGAGCACGGCCTCAAGAAGGTTGACGTTTTCGTCAAGGGTCCAGGCTCGGGTCGCGAGACCGCAATCCGTTCGCTTCAGGCGGCAGGTCTCGAGGTCGGTTCGATCTCAGACGTTACCCCTCAGGCTCACAACGGATGCCGCCCTCCAAAGCGTCGTCGCGTCTAGTTTTTCGGCCTTGACCGCCTGAGCATTCGGGCGGTCGGGGCAACCCCAGCTTCACCAGCAGCAACCTGCACAGTGGCCACTGTGCAGACCGAACAAATGGTCATCAAATAGTGGATGCCCAGCTGAAAGGAACAAACGTGCTAATTGCACAGCGCCCAACCCTTCACGAAGATGTAAAGTCGCCTACTCGCTCAGTGTTCTCACTTGAGCCGCTAGAGCCAGGTTTCGGTTACACCCTAGGAAACTCACTCCGTCGCACCCTGCTCTCGTCGATCCCTGGTGCAGCAGTCACCAACGTTCGCTTCGCAGGCGTTCGCCACGAGTTCAGCACCATCGAAGGCGTCACCGAAGACGTCACCGACATCATCCTCAACATCAAGCAGCTAGTTGTTTCGTCAGAGAACGACGAGCCAGTTGTTGCTCACCTTCGCAAGCAGACCGCTGGCGTGGTTACCGCAGCCGACATCCAGGTTCCTGCCGGTGTCGAGGTGCACAACCCAGAGCTCGTGATCGCAACCATCAACTCGAAGGCAAAGTTCGAAGTTGAGCTCACCATCGAGCGTGGCCGCGGCTACGTTCAGGCATCGCAGAACGGTGCAGGCGAGCGCGACCTCGACGTCATTCCAGTTGACTCGATCTACTCGCCAGTTCTTCGCGTGGCTTACCGCGTTGAGGCAACCCGTGCGGGTGAGTTCACCAACTTCGACAAGCTGATCATCGACGTAGAGACCAAGCCTTCGATGAGCCCACGCGACGCAGTCGCTTCGGCCGGTTCGACCCTGGTTGAGCTGTTCGGTCTGGCTAAGGAACTCAACGCTTCGGCAGAAGGTATCGAGATCGGCCCAGCTCCGGTTGAGGCCGGCTTGGCTCCTGAGCTAGCCATGGCTATCGAAGAGCTCGACCTAACCGTTCGTTCATACAACTGCCTCAAGCGCGAGGGCATCAACACCGTTAGCGAGTTGATTGCACTTTCGGAAGACCAGCTGATGAACATCCGCAACTTCGGCAGCAAGTCGGTCGACGAGGTGCGCGACAAGCTGCACTCGATGGGACTCAAGTTCAAGGACTCGGTTCCAGGCTTTGACGCTGCTTACTTCAGCGCAAACTTCGACGACGACCAGGCCTAAAGGTCTGCCACCAGAAAACTAAGAGGAGAACACAATGCCTACCCCAACTAAGGGACCACGTCTTGGTGGCGGACCAGCGCACGAGCGTCTGATGCTTCGCAACCTGGCAACTTCACTGTTCAAGCACGGTGCCATCACCACCACCGAGACCAAGGCCAAGCGCCTGCGTCCAGTGGCCGAGCGCCTGGTCAGCTTCGCAAAGCGCGGCGACCTGCACGCTCGCCGTCGCGTGCTTGCTCAGATCACCGACAAGTCTGTCGTGCACGAGCTGTTCACCAGCATTGCACCTCAGGTTGCTGACCGTGAGGGCGGCTACACCCGCATCACCAAGCTCGGCTTCCGCAAGGGCGACAACGCACCTTTGGCTCGCATCGAGCTCGTTCTCGAGCCGGTCTCGCCAAAGAACGCAACCAAGAAGCCAAAGCTGGTTAACGCAGTCAAGGCAACCGGTGCTGCAGCAGCCGGAGTAGCAGCTGACGAAATCATCGAGGATGCAGTTGTTGAGGCCGAGGCTCCAGAGGCAGCAGAGGTTGTTGAGGCCGTAGAGGCTCCTGCAACCGAGGCTCCTGCCGAGGCAGCAGCAGAGACCGAAGCTCCAGCAGCCGAAGAGGCAGCTGAGGCAGGCGAGGAAGACAAGGCCTAGGCCTAGTCCCGCTCCAGATTCAAATGATCGAGCCCGTCACCCAGTTGGATGACGGGCTCGCTCGTTTAACCCGCTTCCGCATCGTTTTCTCATACGATGGCACCGACTTCTCCGGTTGGGCCAAGCAACCCGAGCTGCGCACCGTGCAGGGCGTGCTGCTCGAGGCGATGACCGTGATATTCGGCGAGAGCGAGGATGACTTCGGCATTCGCGTAGCCGGGCGCACCGATGCCGGAGTGCACGCGCTCAATCAGCAGGCACACTTTGAGCTGAGCAACGACCAACTTGAGCGCCTCGGCCGCTCGCTGAGCGCAATCGAGAACCCGAGCTACCTGGCCAACCGGTTGAACAGCTTGTTGCCCAGCGATGTGCGCATCCATTCGGTTTCGGTCGCGGCAGAAGGATTCGACGCCCGCTTCTCGGCGATCTATCGCCGGTATCGCTACCGCATCGCTGATGCCAGGGTCACCAAGAACCCGTTGCAGGCCAGGTACACCCTCTGGGTTGACCAGGAACTCGACGAGCTGGCCATGCAGGCGGCGGCGCTGGGCCTGCTGGGCCTCAATGATTTCGCGAGCTTCTGCCGTTCGCGTCCAGATGCGACCACGATTCGCGAACTTCGCGAGGTTGTTGTCTCGCGCAACCGGTCAGACGACGGTGTGATCGAAATCGAACTACTCGCGGATGCGTTCTGCCACAACATGGTTCGCTCAATCGTCGGTGCGCTGGTTGCCGTGGGTGAGGGGCGAGCGACTGCGGATGACGTCAAGCGCATCCTCGATCGCGCATCGCGCACCGAATCGTTCAAGGTAGTTGCGCCGCACGGGCTAACCCTGCTCGAGATCGGCTACCCAGCAGATTCGGAATTAGCGTCCCAAGCCGAAAAAGCCCGAAATATGCGCAGTCTGGATTCAAATTAGGGTTTGACCAGCGAACACACTTCGGGCTAGACTTGACCTTTGGTATTGGCAGTAGCGCCAATGTGAAAGCTTGAATCCCTAGAAGTCGATCTTCTGTCGCGGATTCATTTCAATCCGACATAGAAGTAGAAGGCAATTTAGCGTGCGTACTTATTCACCAAAGGCTCACGAGCTCAGCAACCAGTGGCTCGTAATCGACGCCACCGATGTGGTTCTCGGCCGTCTAGCAACCCACGCCGCAGCACTCCTGCGCGGCAAGCACAAGGCAACCTTTGCTCCACACATGGACAACGGCGACTTCGTAATCATCATCAACGCTGACAAGGTTGCTCTGACCGGCAGCAAGCTCGCACAGAAGAAGGCATACCGCCACTCGGGTTACCCAGGTGGTCTGACTGCTACCACTTACGCAGAGCTGCTCGAGAAGAACCCAGAGAAGGCAATCGAGAAGGCAATTCGCGGCATGATCCCGAAGACCTCGCTCGGTCGCAACCAGATCGCCAAGCTCAAGGTTTACCGCGGTGCTGAGCACCCACACGCTGCACAGCAGCCGAAGCCATTCATCATCGACCAGGTAGCCCAGTAAGGAAAATCGTGGCTAAGAACGAAATCGCAGAAGACGTAGCAGCTCCAGAGAGCTACACCACCGAGACCCCTGCTGCCAAGGCTGCACCGGTCAAGTCGCGCGGCCCACTCACCCAGGGTGGCGCAGGCCTCGGCCGCCGCAAGGAGGCAGTTGCCCGTGTTCGCCTCGTGCCAGGCACCGGCGTCATCAAGGTCAACGGTCGCGACCTCGCAGACTACTTCCCTAACAAGCTGCACCAGCAGCTGATCAACGACCCATTCACCGTCACCGAGCTCAAGGGCGCATACGACGTCATCGCTCGCATCAGCGGTGGTGGCTCGGCAGGTCAGGCTGGCGCACTGCGTCTCGGCATTGCTCGTGCACTGAACGAGATCGACCGCGACAACAACCGCCCAGCTCTCAAGAAGGCTGGCTTCCTCAAGCGCGACGCACGCGTCATCGAGCGCAAGAAGGCCGGTCTCAAGAAGGCACGCAAGGCTTCGCAGTTCTCGAAGCGCTAATCCTCGGATTACGCGAACTCCTAGCATGGCTCGCATCTTCGGAACCGACGGCGTTCGGGGTCTCGCAAACCGAGACATCACCGCAGAGATGGCGCTTTCGCTGGCACAGGCTGCCGCGATTGTGCTCGGCGAGCAAGCTAGAAGCCACGGCCTAAAGCCAAAAGCCGTAATCGGCCGCGACCCCCGTATCTCGGGAGAATTCCTCGCAGCAGCAGTTGCTGCGGGACTCTCGAGTTCGGGGGTTGACGTTTTTGACGCGGGTGTTCTGCCGACTCCGGCCACCGCGTTTTTGACCGCAGACCTCGATGCCGACTTCGGCGTCATGATCTCGGCATCGCACAACCCAGCCGCCGACAACGGCATCAAGTTCTTCGCCGCTGGCGGCCACAAGCTGCCTGACGATGTCGAGGATGCGATTGAGGCCGCGATGTCGGCCGCCGCACTCGCGCCAATCGGTGCGGGTGTCGGGCACATCCACCGCTTTGCCGATGCTGAAGACCGCTATCTCGTGCACCTACTCGGTTCGATTCCGCACCGCCTCGACGGCCTGAAGATCGTGCTCGACTGCGCTCACGGTGCAGCCGCTGGAGTTTCGCCCCAGGCATTCAAGGATGCGGGTGCGCAGGTCATCGTTATCGGTGCCGAACCAGACGGGCTCAACATCAACCTCGGCTACGGCTCGACCCACCTGAGCGCGTTGCAGACCGCGGTGCTCGAGCACCGAGCCGACCTCGGCATCGCCCACGACGGAGATGCCGACCGCTGCTTGGCGGTCGACCACACCGGCAAGATTGTCGACGGCGACGAGATCATGGCGATTCTTGCGCTGTCACTCAAGGAGCGCGGTCAGCTGGCCCGCAACACACTCGTCGCAACCGTGATGAGCAACCTCGGTCTGAAGATCGCGATGCGCGAGGCCGGCATCGAGGTAATCGAGACCAAGGTCGGCGACCGCTACGTGCTAGAAGCGATTCGCGAGGGTGGCTACACCCTGGGCGGCGAGCAGTCGGGTCACGTGATTTTCTCGCGCTACGCGACCACGGGTGACGGCATCCTGACCGG
>CAYTNT010000046.1:0-8124 GCA_964439235.1 uncultured Rhodoluna sp.
CCCTGGGCGTGCATCGCACTGATCGCGGTGCGCAGTTCGACGATTCGCTTGGTCGGGTCTTCAGGGTCGGAAGAGTACGAACCTTCAGGCACGTTGTAGTTCTGCGGGTCGTAACCCCAGTTGTACTCGTTCTTCTGAGTTTCGTCGATTGACGCGAAGTCATACACCGGAAGCAGCTGGACGTGTGTCACGCCAAGGTCCTTGATTCCCGAGAGCACGGTTGGAGCCTTCTTGTTTGGGGTCTTGGTGCCGACCTCGGTCAGACCGAGGAACTTGCCGCGGTTGGCTGGGGTCACTCCCGAGCTAGGGTCGATCGAGGCATCGCGAACGTGTAACTCATAGAACACCGCATCGGTTGACTTGCCGCTAAACGCAGGCTTCGGCGCAACCTTGGCTGGCATCAGCGCGTCCATGTCGACAACCACTCCGCGGCCACCGTTCACGGTCGTGGCGCGAACATAAGGGTCAACAGCCTCGTTCCATGAAGCACCGTGCTTGGCGCGGTAGGTGTAAATCAGACCATTCTGGTCACCCGGAATCGAAGCGGTCCAGGTGCCGGCGGTTGACTTGGTCATCGGAATCTCGGTGCCGATGTTGATCATGCTGCTCGCTGACTTGCCGTACGAGACGAGCATCATGTCACTGGCGGTCGGAGCCCAGACGCGGAAATCGGTCTTTGCCTTGGTGTAGGTGTTGCCAAGGTCGTCACCGGTGTAGGTGAACAGGTTCTCGAACTCCTTGGAGCCCATTACCTTGCCGACCGTAACTCCTCGCTCGCCAAACCCGGTCAGGCCAACCTTGTAGTCGCCGCCGATTGTCAGATCAGAGCCGAAGTTGAGAGTGAATTCGATCGCTCCCTTTGACGTGGTCACACCAGGTACAACCGAGGTGGGCGTTAGGGTCGTGCCACCGAGGGTGACGTTGAAGTTTGGCAGTGGACTTACCGCCACTCGCCTGCTCAGCAGCACGGTGATGCTTCTTAGGCTGTCGTGCGAAGCCATGTTGATGGCATCCACAACACTGGGTGAACTGGTGTAAATGGTTGCGTCTCCTTGAATCAGCCAAATCTCGGCATTGCCGTTGGCATCAAACTTCTCGATGAAGCGGTCTGTGCCGACATCCTTTGCGGCCCATGCTCCCTTGCGAATGATGATTCCAAGGTTCTTGAACGGCTTCATGCCGGTGACTTTGATTTTGGCTACTTTGCCAAAGGCATCATCCGACTCGAATTTGAATCCGTTTGGATCAACCTCTTGGTCTTTGCCCGCGGCGTCGTCGTTGCGCCAGAGGTAGACGTTCCAGTTCTCGTAGTCGCCTGCTGGACGCTGGTAGTGCACAGTCAGATTGACGGTGTCACTCTCGAGAGCGGCGGCTGGTGCTGAAACAAAGAAGGATGCGATCAGCGACATGAAGACGCCGAAAACTAGACCGATACGTGATTTACGCGACACGATGCTCCTGTAGGTGATGGGTACCTAAAGAATCTAGGGCAAAGGGCCCGACTGCAATCGTTTACGGATTCGATACTCAGGGATTGGTTACCAAACTGTAACCACTTCGAACTGGTAGGGAGTACGGGACTTGAACCCGTGACCGACGGATTATGAGTCCGCTGCTCTAACCGGCTGAGCTAACTCCCCTAGCCACTTGCTCATTCGAGCAAAACTTCAAGACGAGCCTAGTCGTCATCGCCCTTCAGGACCTCGTTGGCCTTGTCGGCCACCTTCTTGACCGACTGCCTGAGCTTTTGGTCAACTGCCTTAGCGCGATCGATAACCTCTTCGCGGACTTCTTCGAGCCTCTCCTCGATTTTGTCGCGCACCTCTTCGGTCGCGTCCGTGATTCGCTCGCGCAAATCGACCGACCGCTCTCTGAGCTCCTTCGCTCGCTCGCGCAGAACCTCGACTCTGTCGTGCAGTGCCGGAGGCAGAAGGCCAATCGGTTGACTGTACTCGGGCTTGTTGTCGTCTGATTCCGAACCCGAGCCGCTTTCACCGCGGTAAAGGTCTTCGAAGATCTTGAGGGTGCGCTCGATGTCGTGCGCCTGAATCAGGTGCAGTGAGTTTTCGCTCAAGCGTGCGAGCTCAGCATCATCTGCTGTAAGCACGAGCTTGAGCTTCTCTGCGAACTCATCAACGTCATCAGGCTGGAACAGGTAGCCGTTATCGCCGTCGTGCACGAGGTGCGGCAGTGCCATGGCATCGGCAGCAACCACCGGGCGGCCGGAAGCCATGGCCTCCATGGTCGCAATCGACTGCAGCTCGGCAATCGAAGGCATGGCAAACACCGTGGCTCGCTCGTAAGCCCTTGGCAGCTCCTCCTCTGAGATGTGACCCTTGAACTCGACCTGAGCGGTGATTCCGAGTTCTTCGGCCAGGTTCTTGAGGTTCTCGCGCTCGCCACCGTTTCCAACGATCTCTACCTGGGTGCCCAATTCCTTAGGTAACTTGGCCACGGCCTTCAGGAGGTTGTGGATGTGCTTCTCGTAATCCAAACGACCAAGAAACAGCACGCGAGGCGTCTTGTTGCTAGTTGGAGTGGCGTTGGCGAACTTCGAAGCGTCAATACCGCAAGAAATCGCCAAGACTCCAGTCACACCCGCTGCCTCCTCAAGTAGGTTCGCGGCTCTACGGGTTGGAGTCGTGATGAAATCGGCGCGCTTGAGGATACGTCCGGCATCCTTCCAAGCCAGCTTCATGATCGGCTTCTCAAGGAAGCTCGGGATGATGACCGAGTACTTGATCAGGTTTTCGGGCATGATGTGGTTGGTTGCCAGAAGCTTGATTCCGCGCTGCTTGGCGCTCTTTGACAGGTAGCGCCCCATCACGAGGTGGGATTGCATGTGCACGGCATCCGGCTTGACCTCATCCAAGATTCGGTCAGTCTTGCGCTTGAGTGTGAACGGCCAGACATAGCGAAGTGTTTCGTGCTGCAGCACCGGGTAGCTCTTTATTCGGTGAACAATCATCTTCGAGCCGTCGTGAACCTCAATGCTGGTTCCGTACTTTTTAGTGTGCGCGGCAGTGATGATGTGAATCTCGTGACCGTGACGTGCCAGACCACCGGCTAGGCGCTCAGCGAAGCGCGCGGCACCGTTGATGTCGGGAGGAAAAGTGTCACAACCGATGACAATCTTCAGAGGCCGCGATTCGGACTCGGGTGATGATGGGGTCAACTAGATTCCTCGGGTAAATGGCGCACTCGCGCTCGTTCAATTTTACTTGCCAGAGCTTGACTTAGCGGGCTTGATCACCAATTCGGGATGCACCTTCGCCAGCCTGAAAACGCCGACGATCGCTATTGCCGCCGCGATGCCGAATCCAATCATGGTAGGCAAGCTCGCCTGCTGGGCTTCGCCCAAAATCACGATTCCGATCGAAACGGCAACGATTGGGTCAATCACGGTCAATCCTGCGATTACCAAGTCGGGCGGACCGCTGGCGTAGGCATTTTGAACGAACCAGCCACCGAGTAACACGGCCCCGACAAGTGCGACGAGGCACAGAATCGTCAGCCACTCGAACTCACCCTGGTAAATACGTTGGATAACCACCTTGGCGAGAGTTGCAACGAAACCGTAGAGCACACCGGCACCCAGCACGAACGTCAGGGCCTTGGCACGCTTGCCAGAGAGTACAAACCAGAGTCCGAGTGCGATCAGGATTACGATCAATGTGCCGAGAACCTGCAGCAGGTTAGCGTCGGTTAGCTTGGCTTCTTTGGCAACTCCAGTTGCCTGGCCTACGAATGCTCCGATGCCGAGGGTGGTTAGGCCAATGGCAAACCAGGTTCGTGAATCGAGCTTGGTCTTGTTGATTTTGGCATTGAGAATCGGGGTGATGATTAGTGCAATCGCACCGACCGGCTGAACCACAATCAGCGGCGCCATCGACAGAGCCACTAACTGAAGCACAACGCCTAGACCCATCATGCCGAGTCCGCCAAGCCAACGCGGGCGAGAGAGCAGCGAAAGCACCTGCTTGAAACTCAGCGAACCGCGGCCCGGCTCCTTGGTGGCGTGACGCTCCATGACGGCATCATTCTGAAACTGTGCGCCGAACGACATGGCCACGGCAGCTAGGGCAGCGAGCAGAATCGCCACTGCCTTTAGATCTTCACCTGGTCCCACACGCACTCCTCAATAAGCCCTTCAAGCCTATTTGGCTTGACCCAAAAGTTGCCGCAACCACACTCCAGCCACTGCCCCGGGGCTCGGCGCGCTGACTCGCTAGCAGGCGGGACGCATCCTCTGTTCTTGGCGGGGTAAATTTGTCTAATGGCTATCAGACGCATCGTTATCACCGGTGAACCGGTGTTGCACACCCGCGCACGCGAGGTAGAGGTTTTCGACGAAGAGCTGCGAACTCTGGTTCGTGACATGTTCGACACGATGGACAAGGCTCCGGGTGTTGGACTCGCGGCCCCGCAGGTGGGGATCCCGCTTCGGGTTTTTGTCTACGACTACGCCGACGACGATGGCAACGAGCGTCGCGGCGTGGTGATCAACCCCGAGCTCGTGATTAGCGAGGTTTCAACCGAAGCACCTGACGAAGAGGATGAAGTCGAAGGTTGCCTCTCGGTTCCTGGCGAGCGATTCCCGCTAAAGCGTGCCGAACGAGCCGTTCTTACCGGCGTTGACCTTGACCAAAACCCGGTCAGGATTGAGGCGGATGGTTGGTTCGCCCGAATCTTCCAACACGAGTTCGATCACCTAAACGGAACACTCTACGTAGACCGACTTGCTGAACCTTGGAAATCCGAGGCTGCCGAGGCCGTCTTAAAACTCGGTTGGGGTAAGCCCGGCCACTCTTGGCTTCCGGGTAAAGACAAACTCGAGGGCTAGTTCCAGCCGAGCAGCCGCAGCAGAGCGGCGGTTGCCGCTGCCGCAATCACAATCACGATAAAAGGCACCCGGCGCCAGGCAAGCACTCCTGCCACAACAAGTGCGGGGAACCGCGCATCCAGAACAATCTGGCTCTCGGAATTGACGAATGCCTGAACCCCCACCAGACCTGCCATCAGCGCGACCGTAAGCAGTCCTGCCGATCGAGAGACAACGGGATGGTTGAGCACGCTTTGCGGCAGCAGCGAACCGATCAATTTCCAGCTGTAAACCAACAGCGACGCCGCGAGAATGGCGATCCACAGTTCAGTCATTCTTGCCGCCAAACCAATTGAACAGGCCGATTACGATCGCGCCGAGGCCGGCAATCAGAACCGGCACACCGTTGGGAACGAAAGGCGCACTGAGCACGGCGAGGGCGATTGCGATGAGTGCAACAATCAGCGATTGGCGCTCGCGCAACCTCGGCCAGATCAGACCGACGAAGGCGGCGGCGGCAGCCGCATCCATGCCCCAGAGTTTCGGGTCACCCATTGCCTGGCCCAATAGCGCGCCGATAGCGGTTGCCGTATTCCAGAATACGAATACCGCGGCGCCGGTCAGCCAGAATCCTTGGCGCTGCTCTTTAGCCGATTCTTGGGCGACCGAAACCGCGGTCGATTCGTCGATGGTCAAAAGCGCGGCAAGAAGCTTCTTTGCTCCGACCAGCTTGAGGATCGGACCCATGCGAACGGCGTAGAAGCCGTTGCGGATGCCCATCAGCCACGCCGATGTAACCGCTGCCGCAAGCGCTGGCGAGCCGCCCGAAACGACCGCGACGAAGGCGAACTGCGAGCCACCGCTGAACATCAGCAAGCTGAGCACCATGGTTTGCCAGAAATCGAGGCCTGCTGCTGAAGATAGCGCGCCGAATGAGATGCCGTAGAGTCCGGTGGCAAGGCCAACACCGACCGAAGTCAAGAGCAGAGGCCTGCTCACATCAAAACGCTTACTAGCGGCCACGCGCTTGCCCTGCCTCAAACAGGGCCAAGAACAACTGCGCCCTCGTTGCTAGACCGCAACGCCGAATCACCTTGTCGAAAATCTGCTTGACGCGGTATTTGGGAATGTCGAGCGCGGCGGCAATCTGCTCGCTCGACATGGTCGCCTCGAATAAGTCGAGAACCGCCTGTTCCTTTTCGGTGAGTTCACCGAGCCTCATCAGGAATACCTGAGCGCCGAGGTGTTCGGCCTGCGACTCGTTCAAGAATTCGAGCAATCCCGCGAAGTCAGGTTCGTCATCCTTGGATGCGGCCGAACGAATCCCGCGCACGAGTTCCTCGGGCCCGTGCTCCTGGGTCACCAAATCCAGAGCCCCCGCGCGGATACTCGCCATCTGTAGCTCTCGAGAGAAGTATGGTCCGGTCATCAGGATCCGCGGAACAGGCTGTTGGGCTTGGGTTAGCCCCTCAACCAAGCGTTTTGCAAGCTCGATGCCGTCGATTCCCTTGAGTCGGTGGTCGATTACGAGAACGTCGATTAGCAGATCCGGGATGCGCTCTAGCGCCTTCAGCCCGTTCTCCTCTTCGAACACCACACGCAAGTCCGGCTGGGCATTGATTACCATGCGCCGGCCGCCGCGAATCAGGGCGTCGCCGTCTACTAGTCCGACTCGAAGCTCGTTTGCCATCTCGAGTTAGACCCTCGGGTGCAGGTCGGCAAAGATCGCCGAGACAGTGAACCCCACACCAGGCACACGAGTCGCCTCGATGGTGCCGCCGTAAAGTGCCGCGCGCTCTCGCATAGCCGAAATGCTGGCGCCAATGACAGGCTGAGTCAGCGCGCGCAGGTCTTCCTCGACACCGTATGAAGTGTCTTCTCCGGAAGCCGCCAACTGTCGGTTGCGATACTCGATTCCGTTGTCTTTCACCAGAACTTGAAGACCGGGTTCAACCCAGCTGAAATCTATTGAGATGGATGCGCCGCTCGGCACGTGCACGCGGATGTTTTCGAGCGCCTCGTAGACAATTCGGTGAATCGCCAGCTCAGCGCCTTCATCGAGTTCAAAGCGTCGCCCCTCGTGACGCAGATTCACGTTGTAGCCGAATTCGCGGTAGGCGATCACCAACTGGTCGAGTTCGTTGATGCCTGGTGGAGCTGCGGTAACGCTGTGCGTCTTGTTCAGCATGTCGTAGAGACGGCGAAGTTCGGCGTGAGCGCTTCTGGCTGAGCCAGCTAGGTTTTCTAGCGATCGGGTTGCCGAGCTGGGATCAGCCTTCGCCGCGTAGAGCCCACCCTCGGCCTGCGAAATTACCGCAGCGACTCGTTGAATGATGATTTCATTGATGTCGCGCGCAATCTGAAAACGCTCATTCTGCTCGGCGATTTCTAGGTTCAATCGCGACTGTTCGCGGTCGGCTACTGCTCGATCGTAAGAGGTTCCAACGTGAATCACTCTGGTGATCAGCAAACGGCCACCCAGGAACGCCAGGGTGTTCACGGCGACGACCAGGCCAGAGCCCAACACCGAGAGAGTGACGCGCCCAGCAAAGTCGTCGAGGCCAAGGCCGTAAATCGAGAAACCGTAATCCACGGTCGCAGATTCGAAGATGACGATGCTGATGCCCGAAACCAATCCGGCAATCAAACCAATTCGCCGCCAAGTGGCAGAAGCGAATGCGGCCAGAAGCAGAAGTCCGTATGCGGCAGAGATCGAACTCGCCAACGGAGTCAGGCCGAGCAAGAGCTGAACACCGGTCGCCAAGAGAATCAGAGCAACCGAGAAACCCGGCAATCGAACGGCGAACAGGATTACACCGGAAAACAGCGCGGCTACCGCAAGCGAGAGCTCGCCCTGAAGCACGAGGTCGATTCCGCCGAATACAAGAAATGCGCCGGTTGCAAGCAGTGAAGGAGCCAGCCATGGCCGGCGTTGAATCCAACGGATCACGCGGCCTCCTAATTGCTCCGGTTGGAGCGATTCATCGTCTAACGAACTATGGCCTGAAAATCGAGGTTCAAATCGACGTTCAGGCCATAAAACGAGTGGCTCCCCGGCTTGGACTCGAACCAAGAACCTATCGGTTAACAGCCGATTGCTCTGCCAATTGAGCTACCGAGGAATGCTTACGCGATTAGCAACAATAGCAGATTTGAATCTAATAACCCAACTCAGGTGAAACCGTGCCGACCCAATCGCCTTGCCCAAGGTAGGCCGCCACGTTCTCACGTATCCTCACCGAAAACATACGTAGCACCATCTCGTTGGTGTCAGCGGTGTGAGGCGTGATGATGATGTTTTT
>CAYTNT010000047.1:0-8016 GCA_964439235.1 uncultured Rhodoluna sp.
TCGTTGTTTGGCTTAGACGCCGAAGTAGAGCTCGAACTCGTATGGGTGCGGACGCAGAGCCAACGGCTTGATTTCCTTTTCGCGCTTGTAGTCGATCCAAGTCTCGATGAGGTCCTTGGTGAACACGTCGCCTGCGAGCAGGTAGTCGTGGTCGGCCTCGAGAGCCTTGAGTACGTCCTCGAGGTTGCCTGGAACCTGAGGGATCAGCTTGGCCTCTTCTGCAGGAAGCTCGTAGAGGTCCTTGTCAACTGGAGCGTGTGGTTCGATGCGGTTCTTGATGCCGTCGAGACCAGCCATCATCATGGCAGCGAAGGCCAGGTATGGGTTGCTCGATGCGTCAGGAGCGCGGAACTCGATGCGCTTTGCCTTGGCGTTGGTTCCGGTCATCGGGATGCGGATGGCAGCCGAACGGTTTCCGGCCGAGTAAACAAGGTTCACAGGGGCTTCGAAACCTGGCACCAGACGGTGGTACGAGTTGACGGTTGGGTTGGTGAACGCAAGCAGCGATGGAGCGTGCTTGAGGATTCCACCGATGTACCAGCGAGCGAGGTCCGAAAGACCGCCGTAGCCTGACTCGTCATAGAACAGTGGCTTGCCGTCCTTCCAGAGCGACTGGTGAACGTGCATTCCCGAACCGTTGTCGCCGAAGATTGGCTTAGGCATGAAGGTTGCGGTCTTGCCCCACTGGTTGGCGACGTTCTTGACGATGTACTTGAACTTCAGGATGTCGTCAGCGGCCTTGACCAGTGTGTCGAAGCGGTAGTTGATCTCGCCCTGCCCGGCGGTGCCGACCTCGTGGTGCGAGCGCTCGACCTGAAGACCTGCTGCCTCCAGCTCGAGAACGATGTTGTCGCGCATGTCTGCGTGCTGGTCAACTGGCGAAACAGGGAAGTAGCCACCCTTGAATGGGGTCTTGTTGGCGAGGTTTCCGCCCTCTTCCTTGCGGCCCGAGTTCCAGGCTGCTTCGCTCGAATCAACGAAGTGCATTGAACCGTTCTGCTTGTACTCGTAGCGAACGTCATCGAAGATGAAAAACTCTGCTTCAGGAGCGAAGAAGGCGGTGTCTGCGATGCCGGTGCTGGCGAGGTAGGCCTCGGCCTTCTTGGCGACCTGGCGTGGGTCGCGACCGTAAATCTCGCTGGTGCGTGGGTTGTAGATGTCGAACAGCATGACGAGAGTCTTCTCGGCACGGAACGAGTCAAGGTAAGCGGTGGTCACGTCAGGAATCAACTGCATGTCTGATTCGTGAATCGATGCGAAACCGCGGATTGACGAACCGTCGAACAGCTGGCCTTCGATGAAGAACTGCTCGTCGATCATGCTTGCTGGCAGGTTGAAGTGCTGCTGTACACCTGGCAGGTCGGTGAAGCGTACGTCTAGGAACTTAACATCGTTGTCCTTGATGTACTTGACTACCTCTGAGGCAGACTTGAACATAGGGAAATCCCTTCGAGAAATGAATTATGGGAGACCGGCACGTCATCAGGCCGACACGACAAGTCTAGGTCTGGCAGTGTTTTTGAAGCCGCTGTTTATGTTTCAGGCATGTAAATCTTTTGCTACTGGTTGACCTAGGCTAATTCTCATGTCTACGAGCGAAACCTGGCCCGGCAAGCGAATCGGTCTACCGAAAACTGGAGCCGGGTCACTCGCTGGGTTTTGGCGCAGACTCGCGGCAATCACCTTCGATTGGCTCACCGCGTACCTGATCGCATCCGCAATCTTTCGAACCTCAGAGAACCCTTTGGCCACGGTGGATCCGTTATACATCACTCTGGTTTTTTGGGTTGCTCAGGTCGCATCAATCGCTGCCCTTGACGGTTCGCCCGGACACCTTCTGTTTGGCATGCGAGTGCTTCGACTAGACGGCACAAACAGGATCGGCTTCGTCAAGGCCGTCACTCGCTCGACTCTTCTTTGCCTGCTGATTCCAGCCGTGATTTGGGATGCCGATGGGCGAGGATTGCACGACAAAGGCGCAGGCACCGCGCTTGTCTTGTACCGCTAGATTTGGCCCGTTTGACCTATAGCGTCGTAGTGATTGCTTAGCGGCGAGGAGCGCGGAACTTGGTCGGGTCGATGCCCTTTGGAACCGGGATGTTCATCGGAAGCGTGGCGAGACGGTTCGAAACGGCGCTAACCTCTGAGCGGTTGAGCTTGCGCTTCATTTTGTAGATCGTCTTTACGAGGCTGTGCAGACGGATTGACTCGTCGTCGCCGCACAAATACAGAACATCGATTGGAACTCCAGAGGCGACGCGCTGAATCTTTCGCTTTTCGTCCTCGATCATCGGGCGCACGCGAGAGCGCGAACCCTCGGCAACCAACAGCACACCAGCGGGTCCGACGGCTCGGTATACAGCATCGAACGTCTTAGGTGCGATAGCTACCGGTCGTTCGCTTACTCGCCAGTTGCGCTTCAGAGCAGAGCTCAAAACCGCGCCGACCGCGCCTTGTTGGCCCTCGATGTTCGAGTACATAACCTTCTCGGCACGACGGGACATGGTGATCATGAACGCCATTACGCCACCGAGGAAACCTGTAACAATCCAAATCCAGTAGCTAAACGCGTTGCCGAAGCTGAGCAGATTTGCCGCGATGAAGCCGAGTCCATTCGACATCGCCACGAAACCCAGAGCAACCCAGATGGCCTGTTTGTCGGCCTTCATAGTCATCTTGTAGAGGGAGCCCAGTCGCCTAAAGATTCCCTGCTTTTTCGCTGGTTTTGCTGCTTTATCTTGCTTAGCCATGGGCAATAGCCTACTTGGGAATTAGACGGCCTGACCGAAGCCGGCCTGTTTCGCGGCGTCGGCGAGGTGCTGAAGGTGTGCGGGGATAGCGCGACCCTTTTTCTCCATAGATAGCGCCCAGAGGCGACCGGCTCGATAGCTGCTGCGAACCAGTGGGCCACTGAGCACGCCCAGAAAGCCCATTTCTTCGGCTTCCACCTTTAGTTCGACAAACTCTTCTGGTTTCACCCAGCGTTCGACTGGATGGTGCCGAGGTGTCGGGCGAAGGTACTGAGTGATGGTCACGATGTCGGTTCCAGCATCGTAAAGGTCGCGCAGAGCCTCGCTGATTTCGTCTCTGGTTTCACCCATCCCGAGAATCAGGTTCGACTTGGTGACCAGCCCATAGTTGCGGGCCTGCGTGATTACATCGAGTGATCGTTCGTATCTGAATGCTGGGCGAATTTGCTTGAAGATTCTGGGCACCGTCTCTACGTTGTGGGCAAACACCTCAGGTTTTGCATCGAAAACCCTGCCAAGGTGTTCAGGGTTTCCCGAGAAGTCTGGCACCAGGATTTCGACGCCGGTGCCCTCGGACTGGCGGTGAATCTCACGAATGGTTTCTGCGTACAACCAAGAGCCCTCGTCCTCGAGATCGTCTCGTGCGACGCCAGTAACGGTCGCGTACCGCAGGCTCATCTTGGCTACCGACTCGCCAACGCGACGAGGTTCGTCGGTATCCAGATCTGCGGGCTTACCCGTATCGATTTGGCAGAAGTCGCAGCGACGGGTGCACTGTGAGCCGCCAATCAGGAACGTTGCCTCGCGATCTTCCCAGCACTCGAAGATGTTTGGGCAGCCAGCCTCCTGACACACGGTGTGCAGGTTCTCGCTCTTGACCAGCCCTTGCAGGGCTTGATACTCGGGGCCCATCTTCGCGCGCGTCTTGATCCATTCGGGCTTCTTCTCAATTGGTACCGCTGAGTTTCTAGCCTCGATTCGCAGCATCCTGCGCGGGGTCTCGGTCACTTGGTTCTCCTTGGTAGCTCGCCCATGAATTCTGGAAGGCGTTCCGCTGCCGCTGCCGGGGTTATCTCGATTCCGAGCAACTCTGTCATGGTACTTGTCTTTGCGTCGGTAATTCCGCAAGCGATGATGTGGTCATAGGCATCCAGCGAATTGTTGCAGTTTAGAGCGAAGCCGTGCATCGTCACTCGCTCAGCCACTCGAATCCCGATTGCGCCAATCTTTACGTGGCCGTCCGGAGTGGGTGCCCAAATGCCGGTGCGGCCCTCTACGCGCTCGGTGTGTAAACCGAAGGATGCCGTTAGGTCGATTAGCACTTGTTCAAGCCAGCGCACGTAAGCCACCACGTCGATTGGTTCGGGTAGGCGGGCGATTGGATAGCCCACCAACTGACCAGGACCGTGCCAGGTGATTTTTCCGCCACGGTCAACATCGATCACCGGTGTTCCATCGGTTGGACGTTCGGAATCTTCGGTGCGCTTTCCTGCTGTATAGACAGGCGGATGTTCAAGCAGCAACACCGTGTTGGCTCTTTTGCCCGAAACAACGTCTGCGTGCACGGATTTCTGCAGATCCCAGGCGGCCATGTAGTCAACAAAATTCGGGTCTAAACCTGCGTTGACGAATTCGAGCACCTAACAATCCTAAGTTGCCTGAAACGGGCGTGTTGTTCACAGAACCTGCGACTGTGGGGTAGGCGGCGTGAGCACTCGCAAGAATGCAGCCATGGCTGGTCCAAGGTTTCGCGGTTGGGTTCGCGTATCGCGCTCGGGTTGGAATCCAACGCGGTCAAGTGTTTACACGCTGCGACGGGTCTCTGCGGGTTCAGAGCGGTTGATTCACGTGGTGAGGTTGCGTGGCGCGCTGCTCCAGATTATTGACAGGTTAGCCGTTGGGAGCGTCGAGAGCTGCCTTATCGATGATCGGTTGCGTGTGTGGATGAAGGTTTCGGCTGTGGCTGGCCCATCACCTAACCGAGCGCATACCGACGGGCCTACCCGAATGCCTCACGTCAAATCTTTGAGAACTGGTAATCGTCGGCTTCGCTCGAGCGTTGCCGCGGCTATTGCCGTCCTGGCTCTCGCAGCAGCCGGGATTGGAACTGATTCGAGTTTGTTGGTGAATCAAATTCCACCAGAGACAGCTTCTAAACCCACGCCTCTGGTCGCTTCAAGCTGGCTTACCCCCAGCCCGGAAAGAACCGGCGCTAGCTGCCGCGATTCACCAACTAGCGATAGCGCTGGTAGAGTCGGCGTCCCATTTGGCGGGGTAGCGGTGTCAGTAGACGTAGTCCAAAACAAGGTCGAGCAAACCCTTGTTCTTGCTTCGGGTTGCTGGATGCCGCTTGGCGAATAGAAAAGCGGGGCAACTGAGCTTGCGCCCAGGTTGCCCCGCTCTCGAGTGACTGGTTAGAGACCTAGGTTGGCCTCGAAGTTTGCAGCCTCAAGGCGCGACTTGACGTCGACCAGGAATCGGCTTGCATCGGCACCGTCTACGATTCGGTGGTCGTATGACAGAGCCAAGTAGACCATGCTGCGGATGGCGATCGAGTCGTTACCGAGAGCATCGGTGACGACCACCGGGCGCTTGGTAACAACACCGGTACCCAGAATTGCCACCTGAGGCAGGAACACAACTGGGGTGTCAAACAGGGCGCCGCGTGAACCGGTGTTGGTGAGCGTGAAAGTTCCTCCGCTTAGCTCGTCCGGCTTCAACTGGTTGTTGCGGGTGCGAGCAGCAAGGTCAGCGATTTGACCAGCGATCTGCGCGATGTTGAGTGTCGCTGCATCGCGAAGAACTGGGGTCAGCAAGCCGCGCTCGGTGTCAACGGCAAAGCTGATGTTCTCGGTGCCGTGGTAAACGATGTTCTCGCCGTCAACTGAAGCATTGATCTTCGGGTGAACGCGCAAGGCCTCGGCTGCCGCAAGAGCGAAGAACGGCATGAAGTTCAACTTTGTGCCGTACTTGGCAACAAACTGTGGCTGCACCTTGGCACGAAGCTGCGCGATGCCGGTCACGTCCACCTCGACCACCGTGGTCAGCTGCGCAGTGCTAACCATGGATGCGACAGCGCGTTCAGCCAGAACCTTGCGCAAACGCGACATTGGCTCGGTGGTTCCGCGAAGCGGTGATGCCGCACCTGGAACGTGAGCTGGTGCTGCGCTGCCCACAGCTGGAGCAGCGGCAAACGATGGCGCCGCAGCAGGAGCAGCAGTGGCGGCAAGAACGTCATCCTTGCGAATGCGCCCACCAACACCGGTTCCGTTGACCGAAGCCAAGTCGACGCCTGACTCTGCGGCAAGACGTCGTACCAGCGGCGTTACGTAGCCTGGATCGGTTGGCTGCGCAGTCGGAACTGCTGCAGGAGCGACAACCGGTGCGGACACTGGCGCGGCTGCAGGTGCTGGGGTAGTAGGTGCTGGGGCGGCAACCGGTGCGGCTTCCACTGGAGCTGCGACTGGCTCCGGAGCAGCAATTGGGGCTGCAACAGGTGCCGGTGCTGGAGCGGGTGCTGCCTCGGCCACAGGCTCAGCCGCAGCAGGAGCTGGTGCTGGCGCGGCGCCGGAGCCCGAGCCATCGCCGATGATTGCCAAGACTGCTCCGACCTCGACGGTCTCGTCCTCCTGAACCAGGATCTGCTCGATCACACCAGCGACCGGCGATGGAATCTCGGTGTCGACCTTGTCGGTCGAAACTTCGACTAGTGGCTCGTCAACAGCGACGGTGTCGCCCACCTTCTTGAGCCAGCGGGTAACGGTGCCCTCGGTTACGCTCTCGCCAAGAGCTGGAAGCTTTACTGATTCACTCATTTTCTTTGAGGCTCCTTGTTTGCCTATGCGTGTGCGTGTAGCGGTTTTCCGGCCAAGGCTAGGTGCGCCTCACCGATGGCTTCGTTCATGGTTGGGTGTGCGTGAACGAGGGTTGCAACATCCTCAGGGTGCGCCTCCCAGTTCACGATTAGCTGTGCCTCACCGATCTGCTCGCCGACGCGAGAACCAATCATGTGAACACCGATAACTGGGCCATTGTTTCTGCGAATCAGCTTGATGAAGCCTGCAGTGCCCAAGATTTGGCTCTTTCCGTTTCCGCCGAGGTTGTACTCGTAGGTCGAGATGTTCTCTGCTCCGTACTTCTCGGCTGCCTTTGCCTCTGACAGGCCAACCGAAGCAATCTCTGGCTCGCAGTAGGTGACCTTCGGGATGCCAATTTCGTCGATCGCAACTGGGTTCAGGCCTGCGATTTCCTCGGCGATGAAGATACCCTGCTGGAATCCGCGGTGGGCGAGTTGAAGGCCAGGAACGATGTCACCGGCTGCATATACGCCTGGCACGCTGGTCTGCAGGCGCTCGTTGGTTAGAACGTAGCCGCGATCCATCGCGATGCCATTTTCTTCGTAACCGAGTCCAGCGGTGAATGGGCCACGACCGACAGCTACCAGCATCAGGTCTGCTTCGAACTTCTCGCCATTTTCGAGCGAAACAATCACGCCGTTTTCACGCTGCTCGACGCCTGAGAACCGAACGCCCAACTTGAAGTCGATGCCGCGCTTACGGAAGGCGCGCTCGAGTCCCTTGCTGACTGCTTCATCCTCGTTTGGAACCAGGTGGTTTAGGCCCTCGATGATGGTGACCTCAGCGCCGAAAGAGCGCCAGATGGACGCGAACTCGACACCGATTACGCCACCGCCAAGAACGATGACCTTGTTTGGAACGTAATCGATGGCAAGCGCGTGCTCTGAAGTGATCACACGACCACCGATCTCGAGACCAGGCAGGCTGCGGCTGTAGGAACCGGAAGCCAGAATGAGGTTGGTTCCGGTGTAGGTGTCTTCGCCGACCTGAATGGTCTTTGCGCCGACCATCTTTCCCATGCCCGAAACAAGCGTTACTTGCTTCGACGCAACTAGGCCGCTGAGTCCTTTATAGAGACGCTCAATGATCGAGTCGCGGTACTTGTTGACCACTGGCATGTTGATCGCACCGAAAGTTGCATCGACTCCGTAGTGAGCCGATTCGCGAACCACGTCGGCCACCTCGGCGCTGTGCAGCAGGGCCTTGGTTGGAATACAGCCCTTGTGGAGGCAGGTGCCACCGAGCTTGTCTTTCTCAATTAGTGCAACAGACTTACCAAGTTGTGCCGAGCGCAGGGCCGCGGCGTAACCGCCACTTCCACCGCCGAGGATTACTACATCGAAATTGTGGTTAGCCACGTGATTTTGCTCCAAACAATTAGGGCGAATAGCCTCTAAAACTTTACTACT
>CAYTNT010000048.1:0-7896 GCA_964439235.1 uncultured Rhodoluna sp.
GCTTCCATCTGCGCGTAAACCTTGCGCTCTTTCGAATCGGCGCGAATGATGGAGCGCATAATCACCCAGAAGACCACGCCGACCAACGCCGGCGGAACAAGCGACAGCAGCGCGTTTGAAATCCATTCCCAAGCACTCATCCGTCACTCCTAAAGGTTGTGAAACTAGGTTACTTGACCAAGGGGAACATGATGGTTTCGCGAATACCCAAACCGGTCAGAGTCATGAGCAAGCGATCGATGCCCATTCCCATGCCGCCCGATGGTGGCATGCCAAACTCGAGCGCCTTCAGGAACTCCTCGTCGAGCTTCATCGCCTCTGGGTCTCCGGCCGCGGCCAACTGAACCTGCGCTACGAAGCGCTCGCGTTGAATGACAGGGTCGACGAGCTCCGAATAGCCGGTGGCCTGCTCGTAGCCGCGAATGTAGAGGTCCCACTTCTCGACAACGCCTGCCTTGCTGCGGTGGTTGCGGGTGAGCGGTGAGGTGTCCACTGGGAAGTCCATGACGAAGGTCGGGTTGACCAGGTCGCCCTTTACGAAGTGCTCCCAGAGCTCCTCGACGTACTTTCCGTGCAAAGGATGATCAATCTCGATCTCAACCTTGTCGGCGATTTTCTTGAGCTCGGCGATTGGCGTATCCGGGGTGATTTCAACACCCGCTGCTGCTGAGAGCGACTCGTACATCGAGATGCGGGCCCAGTCTCCGCCAAGGTCGTTCACCGTGCCGTCATCCAGTGTGACCTGGTGGGTGCCAAACACATCCATCGCAGCGTTCTGAATGAGAGCCTGAGTGAGGTCGGCGATGGTGTTGTAGTCGCCGTATGCCTCGTATGCCTCGAGCATCGCGAACTCTGGCGAGTGGGTGCGGTCAGCACCTTCGTTTCTGAAGTTGCGGTTGATTTCGTAGACGCGGTCGATGCCGCCAACCACCGCGCGCTTAAGGAACAGCTCTGGTGCGATACGCAAAAACAGCTCGGTGTCGAATGCGTTCGAGTGGGTCTTGAACGGGCGAGCCGAGGCTCCACCGTGAATGGTCTGCAGCATCGGGGTCTCGACCTCGAGGAAGCTGCGGTCGGTGAAGGTCTTTCGCATCGACTGCATGACCTTTGAGCGAATCTGCACGACCTCGCGTGCCCGGTCACGAACAATCAGGTCGATGTAACGGTGACGAACGCGGTATTCCTCACCCAGCTCGTTGTGCAGGTTTGGCAGCGGACGGATGGTCTTTGCCGCCATCTTCCACTCGCTAACCAGAATCGAGAGCTCGCCGCGCTTCGAGGTAATCACCTCACCCGAAACGAAAAGGTGATCACCGAGGTCAACGAGCTCTTTGTAGAGTTCGAGGTTTTCTTCGCCCACCTTGTCGAGGCTGAGCATGGCCTGGATGCGTTCGCCCGAACCAGCCTGCAACGTAGCGAAGCAGAGCTTTCCGGTGTTGCGCTGGAACATCACGCGGCCGGCCAGAGCAACCATGTCGCCCGTAGCGACATCTACCTCGAGGTCTGGGTAGGCAGCACGCACCTGATCGATGGTGTGAGTGATTGGCAGGCTAACCGGGTATGCGTCGCCGAGCTGATTCAATCGCTCGCGCTTGGCCAAACGAACCGCGATCTGCTCGGGCAGATCCTGGTCTAGCTCATCCTGGTCTAGCTGTTCAGGGGTGCTCAACGGTTTGCTCCTACCGAATTGAAAACTTGAGGATTACCTGAAATCAATCTCTTGGTTGTCAAGCAATCTGGTGTTGCCGACGCGAGCCGCAATTAACAGCAGAGCCGAGCCGACGAAATCTTCCGGCACGGGTTCAAAGGTGGATTTATCGACCAACGCCAGGTAATCAAGTCTAATCGCCGGCTCTTGCGCAAGCGCATCCCTGGCCGCTGCTAGGGCTTGGGCTGGCCCGTTTTCGCTCTGCTGAACTGCAGCCCGAAGCGCCATAGAAAGCGAATCGGCTTGGATGCGCTCAGGCGCGCTCAAGTAGCGGTTGCGGCTCGAGAGGGCCAGCCCCGATTCTTCGCGAACAATCGGTGCGGCGATAATCTCGAGCCCCGGGTAACTCTGCGCTGCCAACTCACGCACCAGAAACAGTTGCTGCGCGTCCTTAGCGCCGAACACCGCAAGGTCTGGCTTGACCAGGTCGAACAGTCGGGCGACCACGGTGAGCATGCCGTCGAAGTGACCGGGGCGAATAGCGCCTTCGAAGTTGTCGCCGGCTCGACCCGCGTGATGCGTGATTGAGGTGTCGATGCGGCCGTTTGCTTGCCGGTAAACCTCTTCGGCGTTTGGCGCGTAGAGCAGATTGGCAGCTGTGTGCTCGAGTGCCGCGGTGTCGGCATCCAGCGTTCGCGGATACTTGCCGAAATCCTCATTCGCGGCAAATTGCAGCGGGTTAACGAAAATGCTCACCACAACAAACTCGGCGCGGGCAGCAGCGATCTCGACCAGCGAAAGGTGGCCGGCGTGCAGGGCGCCCATGGTCGGCACGAAGCCAATGCGCTTGCCTG
Organism: uncultured Rhodoluna sp.; assembly: GCA_964439235.1. Taxonomy (GTDB): domain Bacteria; phylum Actinomycetota; class Actinomycetes; order Actinomycetales; family Microbacteriaceae; genus Rhodoluna. The sequence continues at coordinate 2,503 of CAYTNT010000048.1, forward strand.
CTGCGCGGGCTTCGGCCACGGCTTGCGCCAACTCGGAGTTGGTGTGTACGACCCTCATCAGAACGGGGACTCCGGCGTGTGGGGGTCAGTGAATCTCGAGTCGGGCGATCGAGTGTCGGGCATCGACGCATCCTGCGGATCTAGCTTTCGGTGACCGTCATCGAGAGCCTTCTCAACCGATGCGCGAACCACGGGGCCAATTACTCCACGCGGGTCACGGATGCCGATCTGCTGCAGAATGCCGATGGCCTGATTGACCACGAGGCTCGAGAAATCATTGGCCACCGACCAGGCTTCGAAGTATGTGGCGCGGTCTTTTTCGGCGATCACCAAGGGCTCGGCACCCATCTCGATCACGAGCGCCTCGGCAATCGGCAGCGCGATTTCGGGTGCCGAGATAGCGAAGTACGACTCACGGATGCGCACCGCATCCTGAGGCTCATCGGCGAAGCTCATGGCCGGGTGGATGGCCAGCGGAATCACTCCGCAAGCGACCGCGGGAGCCAAGAGCGTGTAGCCGTGCTGACCCGAAGTGTGGGCGACTAGCTGGCCGGTGCGCCAGGCATCGGCTGCGGTGATTTGCTCGATGGCGTTAGTGAGCAGCTGATCTGGCAGGGCGAGAATCACGAGGTCGGCTTGAGCTAGCCCGACGGGTGCGTTCGCCACCGAGAGGATGCTGTGACCCGCGGCCTCGAGTGCGTTCGCCATGCCGCGCCCAATCTCGGTGTCGCCGACAACCGTGATGGCAAGCTTCGGGGCTTGCGCGTGTGGTTCAAGCAATTAGGCCGCCTCTGCCGAGGAGTCGTCTTCGGGCAATCGGCACGCCTTCTCGCCTATCACGCCGGCGACGATCATCATCAGCGAGCCAACCAGGCCCACCACGGTGTTCGCTATGGTTTCTGCGACCACCTGAGTTGCAACTTGGTTGCCGAGGATTCCGAGATGCCAGCCAAAAAACCAAGCACCAGCAATCGAGGCTGACTTTGAAATCAACACGACCCTGACTGCGTAGAACGGGTTCAAGCGCTTTGGTCTTGCCTTTAGGGTGCCGGCAACAAATCGTTCGGTTGCTTTTTTGTACCTCAAAATAGGCACTGCGAGCCCAATATTGACCATCGCAATCACAGGCAAGGTGACCAACAGATTGGTCTCGCTGATCGGAATGGCCAGACCTGCACCAACCCCGATTCGCACGCCAAGATAGGCGAGCAGAGCGACTGACGCGGCGTTGATGACGAGAGTCAAGATCTTGGTTGGTTTCACGATTTCACCTTCGCTGGCTTTTCGAACCAGGTCACCTCGTGCTCGAGCTCTGCCGCCAATTTTGCGACCGACCCGTGCCCCGGCAAAATCGCATCCGGCTCGAGGCTTGCCCACGGAACCAGGACGAATGACCTTTCAAAAGCCCGAGGATGCGGCAGCGTCAACTGCTTGCCGCTCTTCAAAACCGAGCCGAACACGATGATGTCGATGTCTAGCGTGCGGCTGCCCCAACGCTCAACCCGAATCCGACCGAAGTCGGTCTCGATTTTGCGAATCTGGGCGAGGAGCTCTTTCGGCTTGAGTGTGGTTTCGATTCGCACCACACCGTTCAAGTAGGCCGGCTTGGAGTCGTCGAGGCCCTCCTGGGTGAGGGCGACCGACTCGACCAGTTTGGACTTTGCGGTGACGGTGACGCCGTCCACGGCATCGAGCGCTTTGATTGCGCCTTTGATGTTTTGGTAGCGGTCACCGAGGTTTCCGCCAAGGGCAAGAATTGCCGAAACGGCCTTGGCCATCAGTCGCGCTTGCCCTTCACGGTGACCGACACATCCTTGAACTCGTAGGTGATCGGTGCGTTCGGCTTGTGCACGGTGATTTTTGCCTTTCGCACCTTGCCAGTGGCGTCCCCGCCGCCGAAATTCATGACCAATTCGAGGAGCCTCTGGGCCAGCGTCTCGAGCAGATCGACAGGCTGGGACTTGACGTTGTCGACAATCGCCTTGGCCAGATCGCCGTAGTGCACGGTCTCGTGCAGGTCGTCATTGACTGCGGCCTTGTAGCCGTCGACCCATACGGTCGCGTCGATGAAAAAGTCTTGGCCATTCTGGCGCTCGTAGTCGAAGACTCCGTGGTGCGCAAAGACCCGCAAACCTTTGAGTTTGATTTTGTAAGTTCGCGAGCCGTGGTTCACGACAACAAGCCTACGAGTTTTCGCCGTCTCTAAGCGCTTGAACGATGGCGATTGCGTCGGCGGTCGCCAGCACGTTGTGCACGCGAACACCCCACAGTTTGCGCTGCAGCAGCAGGGCCGTGAGCACGGCGGTCGCGAGGTCGCGGCGATCATTGTCTGCCCGCGTTGGCTCTTCGGGCTCAATGGCGGATGCGATAAATCGCTTGCGACTAGCCCCAACCAAGATTGGCAGGTCGAGTTTTTCGAGAGCGTCCAGCCTTGCTACCAGCTTCCAGTTTTGCTTCATGTCTTTGGCAAAACCGAGCCCCGGATCGATTACCAAACGCTCTTTAGGGATGCCCGCCGCTTCGGCCGCTGCAACTCTTCGGCCAAGTTCTTCGGCGACCTCGTTGGCGATGTCTTGGTAGCTGTTGAAAGTATCCATCTCGTTGCTGAAGCCGCGCCAATGGCCGATGACGTATCTCGCTCCGGTTGCAGCAACGGTCTCGAGCATTGTGGAATCCGCCAGACCGCCGGATACGTCGTTGACGATGGTTGCGCCAGCATCGACTGCAAGTTTTGCGGTCTGAGCATTCATGGTGTCGATGCTGATTGAGACGTCGTTGCGACCCTCCGAGCCGAGGTAATCGCGAATTGCTCGAATCACGGGAATCGTGCGCGACTGCTCTTGCTCGAGCGAAACTCGTTCGGCACCGGGTCTGGTTGATTCGCCGCCCACGTCGATGATCTGGGCACCCGCCATCACGAGGAGCTTTGCGTGATTCAAAGCAGCCTCGAGTTGGGTGAACTTGCCGCCATCGCTAAACGAATCGGGCGTGGTGTTGAGCACACCCATGATTAGCGGACGCTCAAACCTAGTCATGCTCGCGCTCGACTATCCGGCAGCGGTGATTAGCGCCATGACCTCAGCCCTGGCTGCCGGTTCGGAATATTGCCCTCGGGTGGCCAGAGTGATGGTGTTGGCCTCGGGTTGGCGGGCGCCGCGCGAAACGACGCAGTGGTGACGGGCCTGGATAACCACAACAACACCCTTGGTCTCGAGCCTTGACTCAATCGCGTCGGCGATTTGCGCGGTCAAGTTCTCTTGAAGCTGTGGCCTTGCCGCCAGCAGTTCGACCAGTTTCGGCAAGCGACCTAACCCCACGACCTTGTCGTTCGGCAGGTACGCGATGTGTGCAATCCCAGTAAACGGCAGAAGATGATGCTCGCAGATCGAAACGAAGTCAATGTCCTTGAGGATTACGGCATCGGTGTGCTCTGCAGGAATCGGGTCGTTCAACGCGGATGCCGCATCAACACCCACACCCTTGAAGAACTCGGCGTAAGCCTCGGCCACCTTGGTTGGAGTGGCCTGGAGTTCCTCGCGGTTTGGGTCTTCACCGATCGCAGCGAGAATCTCTGCAACCGCTGCGCTGATGCGTGGCTGGTCAATCATCGAATTAGCTGTCGGTCTTCTTCGTGCTTGGCTTTTTCGGTGCTGCCGGCTTCTTGGCGGTAGGAGCCTTCGGAGCCGCGGCCTTCTTCGCTGAGGTCGAACCCTTGGTAGGGATCGCAATCGGGCCCTGCTTTGAGCGAGGGCGCTTGCGGTCACTCAACCAGGCCGCACGAACCGGCAACTTCTTGACTGGCTTGAAAATCACGGCGATGTCTTCGGCTTGAAGTGTCTCGAGTTCCATCAGCTCGCGTGCGAGGTCGTCGAGAACCTTGCGGTTGGTCGACAGTGCTCGGTAGGCCTCATCGTGCGCCTGCTCGATGATTGCGCGAACCTCGGCATCGATCTGCTGTGCGGTTGCCTCGCTGTAATCCTTGGACTGGGCCATGTCGCGGCCGATAAAGACCTCGCCACCGTTGCCAAATGAAACGGCACCGATGGATGAGCTGAATCCATACTTGGTGACCATCTCGCGAGCGATGTTGGTTGCCTTTTCGAAGTCGTTTGATGCACCTGTGGTTGGGTCACCAAACACGAGCTCTTCGGCGACGCGGCCACCCATCGCGTATGCGATTTGGTCAAGAAGTTGGTTGCGCGAAACCGAGTAACGGTCTTCCAGCGGAAGCACCATCGTGTAGCCGAGCGCGCGACCGCGAGGCAAGATGGTGACCTTGGTGACTGGGTCGCTGTGGTTGAGCGATGCTGCTACCAGCGCGTGGCCAGCCTCGTGGTAGGCGGTGTTCAGGCGTTCCTGATCTTGCATTAGGCGAGACTTCTTCTGCGGTCCGCCGATGACGCGGTCGATTGCCTCATCCAGCGTTGCAGCCGTGATCTTCTTTTCGTTCTGGCGTGCGGTCAGCAGTGCTGCCTCATTCAGCACGTTGGCCAGGTCAGCACCGGTGAAGCCCGGGGTGCGGCGAGCAATCAGCGCGAGGTCGACATCCTCGCCAATTGGCTTGCCCTTTGCGTGAACCTTGAGGATCTGTTCGCGACCGGCTAGGTCGGGGGCACCGACGCCGATCTGGCGGTCGAAGCGACCCGGACGCAGCAGCGCTGGGTCAAGAATGTCTGGGCGGTTGGTGGCCGCAATCAGGATCACGTTGGTCTTCGAGTCGAAGCCGTCCATCTCGACGAGAAGCTGGTTCAAGGTCTGCTCGCGCTCGTCGTTTCCGCCGCCGATGCCGGCGCCGCGGTGACGACCGACTGCATCAATTTCGTCTACGAAGATGATTGCCGGAGCAGCCTGCTTGGCCTGGTCAAACAGGTCACGAACTCGCGATGCACCGACACCGACGAACATTTCGACGAAGTCCGAACCCGAGATTGAGAAGAATGGGACGCCGGCCTCGCCGGCAACTGCCTTGGCAACCAGGGTCTTTCCGGTTCCGGGTGGGCCGTAGAGCAGCACACCGCGCGGAATCTTCGCACCGACGGCCTGGAACTTTGCAGGCTCCTTGAGGAACTCCTTGATTTCTTGAAGTTCTTCGAGGGCTTCTTCGGCACCCGCAACATCGGCGAAGGTGACAGTCGAGCTCTCTTTGTTGATCAGTTTGGCGCGGCTCTTGCCGAAGTTCATTACTCCTCGGCCGCCGCCTTGGGCGCCAGCCATGAGGAACCAGAAGATTGCACCGATGATTACGAATGGCAGAAGTGTGCCGAGCAGAGCCAAGAACCACGGGGTGGTCTGAACGTCGTCGTTGTATCCCTTTGAGATGTAAGCGGCAGCGATTGAATCGGTAACTGCCTTGCCGCGCTCAGGAACGAAGTAGAACTGAATCTGCTTGCCGTG
>CAYTNT010000049.1:0-7857 GCA_964439235.1 uncultured Rhodoluna sp.
CGACATCCAAACCACAAGATATAGGGGCACCTCGCGATTTTTTATCCACATCTTGTGGAAAACTCGCAGGTGCAACTGCATCAAAAAAGGCAAAAAACACCGCAAAAACGCACAAAATGGCACCGAGTGCCGGTTATCGAAGATGAAAGGAGTGTCGGAATGCACTGTCCGTTCTGCCGCTACCCAGATTCAAGGGTCACCGACTCGCGCACGTCCGATGACGGTTCTTCGATCCGTCGTCGTCGTCAATGCCCAGAGTGCAACATGCGCTTCACCACCACCGAGACCGCAAGCCTCACCGTGGTCAAGCGCAGCGGGGTTACCGAGCTGTTTAGTCGCGACAAGATCGTCAACGGTGTTCGAAAGGCCTGTCAGGGTCGTCCGGTCACCGAAACCGACCTCGCTCTGCTGGCCCAAGAGGTCGAAGAGACAGTTCGCAGCTCGGGTGCCGCCCAGATCGAAGCAAACGACATCGGTCTAGCCATTCTTGGGCCGCTGCGCAGGCTCGATGAAGTTGCCTTCATGCGTTTTGCCAGTGTTTACCAGGGCTGGGAGACCCTCGAAGACTTCGAGGCGGCCATCCAGTTGCTCAAGATCGAACGCGAGAACGAGTCCGAGCTCGAGCAGGATGCAGCAAGCAGCGCACCAAACCACCAGATTTCGGGGGACGAGCGCGTAACAGCGCTCTAGCCAGATTCAAAAACAAGTTATTCAAAGAAGAAAGGCAAGCAAGTGACCGACACCACTGCTTACACCGGTGCTTCATTCAAGAGCAACGGCCGCGGATTGACCATCAACCGCATTTACACCACCCCTGGCGTTCACCCATACGACGAGGTCAACTGGGAGTACCGCGACGTAGTCCAGACCAACTGGCAGACCGGTGAGACCATCTTCGAGCAGCGTGGAGTTGAGTTCCCAGAGTTCTGGAGCATCAACGCCTCGACGATCGTCACTACCAAGTACTTCCGTGGCGCACAGGGCACTCCAGAGCGCGAGTACAGCCTTCGCCAGCTGATTAACCGTGTGGTCTTGACCTATACCAAGGCCGGTGTCGAGCACGGTTACTTCGCAACCGACGAGGATGCGGAAATCTTTGAGCACGAGCTCACCTACATGCTGCTGAACCAGGTCTTCAGCTTCAACTCACCGGTGTGGTTCAACGTCGGTACTTCGAGCCCGCAGCAGGTAAGCGCATGCTTCATCCTGTCGGTTGACGACTCGATGGACTCGATCCTGAACTGGTACCGCGAAGAGGGCATGATCTTCAAGGGTGGCTCAGGTGCTGGTCTGAACCTGTCACGCATCCGCTCGTCAAAGGAAATCCTGCGCGGCTCGGGCGGTCACGCCTCGGGTCCGGTTTCGTTCATGCGCGGTGCAGACGCATCCGCTGGAACCATCAAGTCGGGCGGTGCGACCCGTCGTGCAGCCAAGATGGTTGTTCTCGACATCGACCACCCAGACGTTGAGGAGTTCATCGAGACTAAGGCTCGCGAAGAGGGCAAGATCCGCGTTCTGCGCGACGCCGGCTACAACATGGAGCTCGGCGGCAACGACATCAACTCGGTTCAGTACCAGAACGCCAACAACTCGGTTCGCGTGAACGCAGAGTTCATGCAGGCAGTCGAGAACGGCGGCAACTTCGGTCTTCGTGCCCGCACCACCGGTGAGGTCATCGAAGAGGTTGACGCTCGCGAACTGTGGGCAAAGATTGCCGACGCAGCTTGGCAGTGTGCCGACCCAGGTATCCAGTACGACGACATCATCAACGACTGGCACACCACCCCTGAGACCGGCCGCATCACCGCTTCGAACCCTTGCTCGGAGTACATGCACCTCGACAACTCGAGCTGCAACCTGGCCAGCCTCAACCTGCTGAAGTTCCTGAACCCAGACGGTTCGTTCGACTCAGAGAAGTTCACCAAGGCTTCTGAGCTGATCTTCACCGCTATGGACATCTCGATTTGCTTCGCTGACTTCCCAACCGAAAAGATCGGCGAGACCACTCGTGCATTCCGTCAGTTGGGTATCGGCTACGCAAACCTCGGTGCGCTGCTTATGGCCATCGGTGTTCCTTACGACAGCAAGGAAGGCTTCGCAATTGCCGCAGCCATCACCTCGCTGATGACTGGTGCTTCGTACCGCCGCTCGGCTGAACTTGCCGGTGTTGTCGGTGCCTACGACGGTTACGCAAAGAACAAGGCCGGTCACGACCGCATCATGGCAAAGCACGAGGCAGCAAACGCCGAACTGCGTCCGGTCAACAGCATCGACGCTCAGATCCTCGAGGCTGCAACCGAGCAGTGGGCTCTGAACACCCTCATCGGTGCCGAGAACGGCTGGCGCAACGCTCAGGCTTCGCTGCTTGCACCAACCGGAACCATCGGCTTCATGATGGACTGCGACACCACCGGTATTGAGCCTGACTTCTCACTGGTCAAGTACAAGAAGCTCTCGACCGGTGGCTCGATGCAGATCGTGAACCAGACCATTCCGTTCGCTCTGCACCGTCTCGGCTACTCGCAAGAGACCATCGAGGCAATCGTCGACTACATCGGCGAGCACGGACACGTCGTTGACGCACCAGGCCTCAAGGCCGAGCACTACGCGATCTTCGACACCGCAGTCGGCATCCGTGCAATCGAGCCGATGGGTCACGTTCGCATGATGGCAGCGGTTCAGCCGTTCCTCTCGGGCGCTATCTCGAAGACCGTGAACATGCCTGAGACCGCAACCCGCGAAGACATCGCAGATGTTTACTTCCAGGGTTGGAAGATGGGCCTCAAAGCGCTCGCGATCTACCGCGACAACTGCAAGGTTGGTCAGCCACTGAGCGACGCCAAGGCAAAGACCGAGACCAAGACCGAAGAGGCAACCGCATCGGCAGCAATCCCGATGTCGCACCCAGTGCGCAAGCGTCTGCCAAAGTCGCGTCCTTCGTCAACCACCTCGTTCACCGTTGGTGGTGCCGAGGGCTACATGACCGCTGGTTCATACCCAGACGGCGGCCTCGGTGAGGTCTTCCTGAAGCTCGGCAAGCAGGGTTCAACCCTGGCCGGCGTCATGGATGCCTTCTCGATCGCCGTTTCGATCGGCCTGCAGCACGGTGTGCCACTGGAGACCTTCGTTCAGAAGTTCACCAACTCACAGTTCGAGCCAGCCGGTCTAACCGATGACCCAGACATCCGCATGGCAAAGTCGCTGATGGACTACATCTTCCGTCGTCTAGCCCTCGACTACCTGCCATACGAGACCCGTTCGTACATGGGCATCTACACCGCTGCCGAGCGTTCAGCAACTCTCGACGCCAACACCGGTTCATACCCGGTTATCTCGGCTCCAGCTGAGGCACAGGCTGCTCCTGCAGTCGAGGCTTCGGTCGCCGAGGTCGAGGTCGCTGCAGAGGCCGCTCCGGTTTCGAACCCGCAGCCGGTAGAGATCACCCAGAAGCGCGAGGTTCACTCGTCAGCAGAGCTGTTCGAGATGCTCCAGGGCACCGAGTCGGACGCCCCACTGTGCTTCAACTGCGGAATCAAGATGCGCCCGTCCGGTTCGTGCCACGTCTGTGAAGGCTGTGGTTCAACCAGCGGCTGCAGCTAAACCGCAGTAGCAAGTTGCTCGCAGATGGTCGCCGCGTGAAGCGGCGGCCATCTGCATTTGGGTAGGCTTATCGAGTCGAAACCCAAGACCCAATCAAAGGAGTTCTGGTTGTTCGGAAATCTTTCTGACCGCCTCGTCGATACGTTCAAGAATCTGCGCAGCAAGGGCAAGCTAAGCCCCGCAGACATCGACGCGACCCTGCGCGAGATTCGCCGCGCGCTGCTCGAGGCCGATGTCGCACTCGAGGTCGTTAAGAACTTCACCCAGGCCGTTCGCGATCGCGCCATGGGCGACGAGGTGTCCAAGGCTCTGAACCCGGCCCAGCAGGTCGTGCAGATCGTCAACGAGGAACTCATCCAGATTCTCGGTGGCGACCAGCGCAAACTAAGCTTCGCCAAGCAGCCTCCGACCGTGATCATGCTCGCGGGTCTGCAGGGTTCCGGAAAAACCACGCTCGCTGGAAAGCTTGCGAAGTGGCTGAAGGCCCAGGGTCAGACTCCGCTCCTGGTCGCCGCTGACCTGCAGCGCCCGAATGCCGTCACCCAGCTTCAGGTGATTGGTGAGCGCACCGAAACCAGCGTCTTCGCACCTGAGCCGGGCAATGGCGTTGGTAACCCGGTCAAGGTAGCCAAAGAAGCGATCAAGCACGCCAAGCAGAAGCAGTTCTCGGTAGTAATCGTTGACACCGCGGGTCGCCTCGGCGTTGACGAAGAACTGATGCAGCAGGCGCGTGACATTCGCGATGCTGTCGAACCAGACGAGGTCCTGTTCGTCATCGACTCGATGATTGGTCAGGATGCCGTAAACGTCGCCAAAGCTTTCGAGGACGGCGTTGGAATCACCGGTGTCGTGCTCACCAAGCTCGATGGCGATGCCCGCGGTGGTGCCGCTCTCTCGGTCGCTTCGGTAACCGGCAAGCCAATCATCTTCTCGTCCACGGGCGAGGCGCTGGATGCGTTTGAGCCGTTCTACCCAGATCGCATGGCGAGCCGCATCCTCGACATGGGTGACGTGCTCTCGCTCATCGAGAAGACCCAGTCCGCTTTCGACGAAGAGCAGGCCAAGCAGCTCGCCGACAAGCTCGCCAAAGAGACCTTCACGCTCGAAGACTTCCTCGAGCAAATGCAGCAGTTGCGCAAGATGGGTTCGCTTAAGAGCATGCTCGCGATGATGCCTGGCGCGGGGCAACTGCGCCAGCAGCTCGACAACTTCGACGAGAAAGAGATCGACCGTACCGAGGCGATCATCCGCTCGATGACCCTCCAAGAGCGTCGTCAGCCGAAGATACTCAACGGTTCGCGCCGCCTTCGCATTGCCAAGGGTTCGGGAACCTCTGTCACCGAGGTGAACTCGCTGGTCAACCGATTCGAGCAGGCCGCCAAGATGATGAAGACCGTTGCCAAGGGCGGGATGCCTCAAATGGGCGGAATGCCCGGCATGGGTGGAATGCAGGGGATGCCAGGCCTCGGCGGCGGTTTCGGTGGCGGCAAGTCCAAGAAAAAGGACAAAGCCAAGAAGGGTTCGAAGTCGGGAAACCCAGCCAAGCGCGCTGCCGAAGAGGCCGCGAGACTTTCCGGTGGAAAGCCAGCTTCAGACTCGAACGAGAGCGGCTCGGGTTCATCCTTCGGTCTCTAGTCAACTGCGAACAAAGGTTTACTGCGCGATTGTCAGTCGGTTTCGAGTAATCAACTAGCCAAGCCCGCAGTTTTCTGGCAGAATAGAGCGGTTGCCGTTCGCATGACCCTCTAACCATGCGTCTTACGGTGACCCCTCAGAGCTTTCCAATCGAGTGTGCCCCCACGCTCGCGGTTGATTGTTCGCCCCAATACATACAAAAACAGGAGCATTGTGGCTGTAAAAATCCGCCTGAAGCGTCTCGGCAAGGTCCGCGCGCCTCACTACCGCATCGTTGTAGCTGACTCACGCACCAAGCGTGACGGACGCGTCATCGAAGAAATTGGTCGTTACATTCCGACCGAGAACCCATCATTCATCGAGGTCAACTCTGAGCGCGCTCAGTACTGGCTGGGTGTCGGCGCACAGCCAACCGAGCAGGTTGCTGTTCTGCTGAAGCTCACCGGTGACCTGCAGGCATCGAAGGGCCAGAAGGCTGAGAACAAGGTTCAGGTCAAGCAGGCCAAGCCAGCTTTCGTAGCCGACGCAGCCAAGAAGCCAGTTCTTCTTCCAAAGGAAGAGATCAAGAAGGCAGCTCCGGCAGCCGCAGCCGAAGAGGCTGAGGCCCCAGTTGAGGCCGAGGCAGCAGCAGAGGTCGAGACCACCGAGGCAGCAGCAGAGGTCGTCGCTGACGAGACTCCAGCTGCTGAGGCAGCCGAGGAAGCCCCAGCAGCTGAGGAAGCCGAAGAGGCTCCAGCAGCTGAGGCAGCCGAAGAGGCACCTGCCGAAGCACCAGCAGAAGAGGCTTAGTAAGTGCTTGCCGCTGCGCTCGAACACCTGGTCAAGGGAATCGTCGACAATCCTGACGACGCATCCGTGACTGCACGCTCTACCTCGCGAGGAGACCTTCTCGAGGTTCACGTGCACCCGGATGACCTTGGCCGCGTGATCGGGCGCAACGGCCGCACCGCCAGCGCCCTGCGCACCGTCGTCAACGCACTGGCCGACGGCAAGAAGGTCCGTGTCGACGTGGTGGACACCGATTTCTAGCAAGACCAAGCTCCGGGTCGGCCGCCTCGTTAAGGCACATGGCCTGAAGGGAGCAATCAAATTAGAGCTTTACACCGATAGCCCGAATGAGCGCTTTGCGCCCGGCTCGGTTCTCGAACTTCAGGTGCCAGAAACATCGCCCTGGTTCGGCAAGACAGTCACGGTCAACGAACTTCGCTGGTACAACCAGTCTCCAGTCATTTTCCTCAAGGATGTCGATGACCGCACGGCTGCAGAATCACTCATCAAGGCAATTCTTCTAGTCGATACCGACGTATCTGCGCTGCCTGTTGAACCCGATGCCTGGTACGACCACCAGCTGGTCGGGCTCAAGGTTCTGCGCGATGGCAAGCAGGTTGGTGAGGTCATTCGGGTTGATCACCTGCCGGCGCAAGACCTATTGGCGGTCGAGACCGCATCCGGTGAAGTCTTGGTGCCGTTTGTGAAGGCAATAGTTCCAGAGGTGGACATCAAGGCTGGCACCCTGACCGTGACTCCACCAGGCGGACTCTTCGAAACCCTCGGGGATGACGCACCGGGCGCCGAGAAGGGCATCCCGGCTGAGATTGAGGGCCTAACCGAGGTCGTGGAAGAGGACTAGATGCGCATCGATGCGATCAGTATTTTTCCTGACTTTTTCAAGGCGCTAGACCTTTCGCTGCTGGGCAAAGCTCGCGACAAAGAGCTAATCAGTTTCGAGGCGCACGATCTGCGCAACTGGACATACGACAAGCACCGCACAGTTGACGACACCCCATACGGTGGCGGCGCGGGCATGCTCATGAAGCCTGAACCATGGGGAGAAGCGCTGGATGCGATTCTGCCGGCCGACGGCTCGGCGACCGTGATCTTCACGTCACCGGCGGGCGAGGTTTTCAACCAGCAGATCGCTCAAGAACTCTCTAGCGAGAGCCACATCGTATTCGCCTGTGGCCGCTACGAAGGAATCGATCAGCGCGTTGTGGAGTATGCCCAGACGAAGGCAAAGGTTCGCCTGCTCAGCATCGGCGACTACGTGCTCAACGGCGGTGAGGTTGCGGCTATCGCCATGACCGAGGCCATCGTTCGGCTGATTCCGGGCGTTATCGGAAATGCCGAAAGCCTGGTTGAGGAGTCGCACTCCGACGGTTTGCTCGAATACCCCAGCTACACCAAACCAGCCTCGTGGCGCGGATTTGACGTGCCAGAAGTGCTACTTAGTGGCAACCACGCTCTGATCGCCAAGTGGCGGCACCAGCAACAGGTCGAGCGCACCCGTCGAGTGCGCCCCGATTTGCTCGACGAGTAGTTTGCCGCTGAGGCATCCTTCAGGCGGTTTTGGCTTGTCGTACTGCCAATCAATGTGGCAGAATAGGAAAGTTGTTTGCCACACAAATCGTGCTCTGCCGCAGGGGAGCCGGCAAACGTCATCCTTAAGTTTTCAAAACCAACCGTCATTTGACCTGCGTGCAAAGACAGAGAGCGATTCATCATGCACATTCTTGACGTAGTAGATGCAGCTAGCCTGAAGTCAGACATTCCTGCCTTCCGCGTGGGCGACACTGTCAAGGTTCACGTAAACATCATCGAAGGTAACCGCAGCCGTATCCAGGT
>CAYTNT010000050.1:0-7790 GCA_964439235.1 uncultured Rhodoluna sp.
CCTGAGCAGCGGCGAGCTCCTTGTTGGTTACGTCACCCTTGTAGATCCAAACCTTGACACCGATGCGACCGAAAACGGTCTTGGCCTCGTAGAAGCCGTAGTCGATGTTGGCGCGGAGGGTGTGCAGTGGAACACGGCCTTCACGGTAGAACTCGGTGCGGCTCATTTCTGCGCCACCGAGACGACCCGAGGTCTGAACACGGATGCCCTTTGCACCGCTGCGGAGCGCACCCTGCATGCCCTTACGCATTGCGCGGCGGAAAGCCACACGTGCGTTGAGCTGCTCGGCGATACCCTGGGCAACGAGCTGGGCATCCATGTCTGGGTTCTTGACCTCAAGGATGTTCAGCTGGATCTGCTTGCCGGTTAGCTTCTCGAGGTCTGCGCGGATAGCCTCAGCCTCAGCGCCACGACGACCGATAACCAGACCTGGACGTGCGGTGTGGATGTCAACGCGAACACGGTCACGGGTGCGCTCGATCTCAACACGTGAGACACCGGCACGGTCAAGACGCTCGGTGAGCAGCTTGCGAACCTTGATGTCCTCGGTCACGTAGTCCTGGTAGCGCTGACCCTTCTTGGTTGAGTCTGCGAACCAGCGTGAAACGTGGTCGGTGGTGATTCCGAGTCGGAAACCGTATGGGTTTACTTTCTGACCCATTAGTTGTTCCTCGCCTTCTGAGCGACGAGCTCATCTGGAGTTGCAACCACAACGGTGATGTGGCTGGTGCGCTTTAGGATCTGGAATGCGCGACCCTGTGCACGAGGCATGAAGCGCTTCAGAGTGGTGCCCTCGTCAACGAATGCCTTTGAAATGAACAGGTCGTCTTCGTTGAACAGGGTGTTGCTTGCGTCGGCCTTGACCTTGGCGTTTGCCATGGCAGCCTGAACCAGCTTGTAAACCGGCTCCGATGCTGACTGCGGAGCAAACTTCAGGATTGCTAGGGCCTCGGTGGCCTGCTTTCCGCGGATCAGGTTGACGACGCGGCGAGCCTTCATTGGGGTGACGCGGATGTGGCGCACACGTGCGACTGCTTCCATTGTCTTTCCTCTCGTCTTTCTAGGCGCCGCTTACTTGCGGCGACCCTTCTTGTCGTCCTTCACGTGACCACGGAAGGTGCGGGTAGGTGCGAATTCGCCAAGCTTGTGACCAACCATGGTCTCGGTGACGAAAACTGGGACGTGCTTGCGACCGTCGTGAACCGCGATGGTGTGACCGAGCATTGCTGGCACGATCATCGAGCGGCGCGACCAGGTCTTGATCACGTTCTTGGTGTTGGCCTCATTCTGCGAAGCAACCTTCTTGAACAGGTGCTCGTCAACGAATGGACCCTTCTTCAAACTACGTGGCATTCTTCAGACTCCTATTAGCGCTGCTTGCCCGATGGGCGACGGCGGACGATCATCTTGTCGCTTGGCAGGTTCGGCTTGCGGGTACGACCCTCAGCCTGGCCCCATGGCGAAACTGGGTGACGACCACCAGAGGTACGGCCTTCACCACCACCGTGTGGGTGGTCGACTGGGTTCATGGCAACACCTCGAACGGTCGGGCGAACGCCCTTCCAACGCAGACGGCCGGCCTTACCCCAGTTGATGTTTGACTGCTCGGCGTTGCCGACCTCGCCGATGCTTGCGCGGCAGCGAGCGTCAACGTTGCGGATTTCGCCCGATGGCAGACGAAGCTGCGCGTAAGGGCCATCCTTTGCAACCAGACGGATGCTGGCGCCTGCCGAGCGGGCAAGCTTTGCGCCGCCGCCTGGCTTTAGCTCGATAGCGTGAACCACGGTACCGACTGGGATGTTCTTAAGCGGCAGGTTGTTGCCTGGCTTGATGTCAGCGGTTGGACCCTGCTCGATGCGGTCGCCCTGCTTCAGCTTGTTTGGCGCAATGATGTAGCGCTTCTCGCCGTCTGCGTAGTGCAGAAGTGCAATGCGTGCGGTGCGGTTTGGGTCGTACTCGATGTGAGCAACGGTCGCTGGGATGCCGTCCTTGTCGTTACGACGGAAGTCAATGACACGGTACTGGCGCTTGTGACCGCCACCGATGTGGCGAGTGGTCACGCGACCCGACGAGTTGCGGCCACCGGTCTTGGTGAGCGGACGAAGCAGCGACTTCTCTGGGGTCGAGCGGGTGATCTCAGCAAAGTCTGAAACCGACGCGCCACGACGACCAGGGGTCGTTGGCTTGTACTTGCGAATAGCCATTTTCTAGTTCCTCTACTTCCGCTTAACCGACGTTGCTAAAGATGTCGATGTTGCCGGACTTCAGGGTGACGATGGCGCGCTTGGTGTCCTTGCGCTTGCCAAGGCCGAACTTGGTGCGGCGGGTCTTGCCCGCGCGGTTCAAGGTGTTGACCGAAGCGACCTCTACCTTGAAGATGCTCTCGATAGCCTGCTTGATCTCGGTCTTGTTCGAGTCAGGAGCCACCTCGAAGGTGTACTTTCCGTTGTCGATCAAGTTGTAGCTCTTTTCAGAGACGATCGGCTTGATGATGACCTGGCGTGGATCCTTGTTCAGAGCAGCCATGGTTATGCCTCCTTAGCAGCCTCGGCCGAGGTAGCAACGGCCTTGACCGATGCGCCCTTGCCAGGACCTGCGATGTAAGCGTCAAGCGCGGCCTTGGTGAATACCAGGTCGTCGCTGAGCAGGATGTCGTATGCGTTGAGCTGGTCAACTGGCAGAACGTGAACGTTCTGCAGGTTGCGCAGGCTCTTGTAGCTCAGGTCATCCGAGCGGTCTAGAACAACGAGAACGTTGCGACGCTGGGTCAGCTGAGCCAAGACCGCGGCAGCAGCCTTGGTCGAAGGAGCGGTTCCGATTGCGAACTCCGAGATGATGTGCAGACGGCCGTTGCGAGCGCGGTCTGAAAGAGCGCCCTTGATAGCGGCAGCAATCATCTTCTTAGGGGTGCGCTGTTCGTAGGTGCGTGGCTTTGGACCGTGTGCGACCCAACCACCGCGCATCTGAGGAGCACGGAGCGAACCCTGACGAGCACGACCGGTTCCCTTCTGCTTGAACGGCTTCTTACCGGTTCCAGATACTTCGCCGTGACGCTTGGTCGACTGGGTGCCCTGACGAGCAGCAGCCAACTGAGCTACGACTACCTGGTGGATAAGTGGAACGTTTGCCTGGACATCGAACAGGTCTGCAGGAAGCTCTACTGAGCCCGCCTTCTTGCCTGCGACGTCGAGAACGTCAACCTTGGTGTTTTCAGCCATTTGGTTACGCTCCCTTCACTGCGTTGCGGACGAATACGAGCTGGCCCTTAGGACCAGGTACAGCACCCTTGACCAGCAGCAGACCGCGCTCGGCGTCAACTGCGTGCAGGGTGAGGTTGAGAGTGGTAACGCGGTCGCCACCCATGCGGCCAGCCATGCGCATACCCTTGAAAACGCGTCCCGGGGTCGATGACATACCGATCGAACCTGGCTTGCGGTGGTTGCGGTGAGCACCGTGCGATGCTGCAACACCTGCGAAGCCGTGGCGCTTCATGTGACCGGCGAAGCCCTTGCCCTTGCTGGTGCCAACGACGTCGAGCTTTGCGCCGACCTCGAAGACCTCAACACCGAGCTCCTGGCCGACTGCGTAGTCGGCTGCGTCTGCGGTGCGGACCTCAGCGATGTGACGACGTGGGTTCACGCCTGCCTTCTCGAAGTGGCCTGCGTCTGGCTTGTTGACCTTGCGAGGGTCGATCGCGCCGTATGCGAGCTGGATGGCTGCATAGCCATCGGTCTCGATCGACTTGATCTGAGTGATTACGTTCGAGCCGGCCTCGATCACGGTGACAGGAACAAGCTTGTTGTTCGAGTCCCAGACCTGAGTCATGCCGAGCTTCTTGCCCAGCAGGCCCTTAACAGTCTTGTTTTGAGTTGACATCTTTAATCCTTAGAGCTTGATCTCGATGTTTACGTCTGCAGGAAGGTCGAGACGCATCAACGAGTCAACTGCCTTAGGAGTTGGGTCGATGATGTCGATAACACGCTTGTGGGTGCGCATCTCGAAGTGCTCGCGGCTGTCCTTGTACTTGTGAGGTGAACGGATCACACAGACCACGTTCTTCTCGGTCGGCAGAGGCACTGGGCCTACAACGGTCGCACCGGCACGGGTAACCGTGTCGACGATCTTGCGCGCCGATGAGTCGATGACCTCGTGGTCATACGACTTAAGTCGAATGCGGATTTTCTGGGCCGCCATGTTGACTCGCTCTCGTTCACACCGCGGGGGTTAGCCGCGGACGCTTAGTAGCACTACTGATGTTGCACCACTGTTCTTCTATCAAAACCCACTGGTTGCCTGGTTGGGCGGGGCCGGTGGGGCACTGCTACTCCGACCCACGCTGTCGGGCGTGTCGCGTGAATCACGCTTCTCGCACGACGTTGTTTTGTCGGATACATTTTTGTTCTTTGCTGCGACCGGCCCTAGCTAACGATTACTCGTTGCGAGTTCACACTGTCTGCAGTGAGGCGCGCAGAAAGCACGCCATATGACGAACTTGAATAGTCTGCCACAACTTGGCGTGTCAATGCAAGTGCAAGTTTGCGCAAAGGTTTATCTTCTGCAGCCAGGGATGCGAGCCGGGAGATCCGGCAGGGTTGGGACTTGCTGGGGCGCGGTGCGCATCCCGTTTTGAAACGTTTCAATTGTGTCGTAGTGTGGTGAACAGGCCGATTGGCAGAAAACCTCGATCGAAAGTGACTGAAATGAGCCTCACCCCAAACCCCGAAGACCGTTTCACGTTTGGCCTCTGGACCATCGGCTGGAGCGCGCAGGACCAGTTTGGTTCGGCGACCCGCAAGGACCTCGACTACGTAGAGGCCGTCGAGAAGCTCGCGTCGATTGGCGCATACGGCATGACGCTGCACGACAACGACCTGTTTCCGTTCGGGGCGAGCGAGACTGAGCGCCGCAGCCACATCGATCGTCTCAAGGGAGCGCTCGACCGCACCGGCCTGAAGATGCCGATGATCACGACCAACCTGTTCAGCCACCCGGTGTTCAAGGATGGCGGGTTCACCAGCAATGACCGCGACGTTCGTCGCTTTGCGCTGCGCAAGGTGCTGCGCAACCTCGACCTGGCTGCCGAACTCGGTGCGGAGACCTTCGTGATGTGGGGTGGCCGCGAGGGCGCCGAATACGATGCCGCGAAGGATGTGATCAGCGCAATCGAGCGTTACCGCGAGGCCGTGAACGTGCTGACCAGCTACGTCAAGGACAAGGGTTACGGCATCCGCTTCGCTATCGAGCCGAAGCCGAACGAGCCGCGCGGCGACATTCTGTTGCCAACCGTGGGTCACGCCCTCGCGTTTATCGAGACGCTCGAGCACCCAGAGATCGTGGGCCTGAACCCTGAGACCGGACACGAGCAGATGGCCGGACTCAATTTCACCGCGGGCATCGCGCAGGCGATGGAGGCGGGCAAGCTGTTCCACATCGACCTGAATGGCCAGCGCGGCGTGAAGTTTGACCAGGACCTGGTCTTCGGCCACGGTGACCTGATCAATGCGTTCAGCCTCGTGCACCTGCTCGAGTTCGGCAACGACGGCAAGACTCGCTATCAGGGTATGCGCCACTTCGACTACAAGCCGAGCCGCACCGAGGACTTCAACGGCGTCTGGGCTTCGGCCGAGGCCAACATTCGCATGTACCTGCTGCTCAAG
This sequence comes from uncultured Rhodoluna sp., assembly GCA_964439235.1. Lineage (GTDB taxonomy): Bacteria > Actinomycetota > Actinomycetes > Actinomycetales > Microbacteriaceae > Rhodoluna. Next base: position 5,658 of record CAYTNT010000050.1, read on the forward strand.
GAGCGCGCCGCAGCGTTCGAGGCCGACCCCGAGGTCAAGGCCGCCAAGGCAGCTGCCCGGGTCGACGAACTCAAGGTGCCAACCCTCGGCGGAGGCGAGGGTTACCGCGAGCTGCTGGCCAGCGAGGACGCGGGCTTCGACCCTGACGCATACTTCAACGGTAAGGGCTTCAACTTCGTTCGCCTGAACCAGTTGGCGGTCGAGCACCTCATGGGCGCTCGCTAGTTCATCGAGGCAGACCAAGTGCCGAGGTTGGTGGCGGGAGTCGATTCGTCGACTCAAAGCTGCAAGGTTTTGATCGTGAATGCCGACACCGGCGAGGTGGTTCGGCAGGGGCGCGCGGCGCATCCCGACGGCACCGAGGTGAACCCGGAGCATTGGTGGACCGCGCTTCAGGAGGCCCTGGCCCAGGCGGGTGGCCTCGGCGATGTCGAGGCAATCTCGATCGGTGGCCAGCAGCACGGCATGGTCGTTCTTGACTCGACGGGATGCGTGATTCGCGACGCCCTGCTCTGGAACGACACCCGTTCAGCCGAACAAGCCGGCGAACTGGTGCAGCACTTCGGAGAGCAGTGGCTGCTCGAGAACACGGGATCGGTGCCGGTCGCGTCATTCACCAGCACCAAGCTGCGCTGGCTCGCGCAGAACGAGCCCGAGAATGCCGAGAAGATCGCCGCAGTCATGCTGCCTCACGACTGGCTGTCGTGGCGGCTGGCCGGATTCGGTGGCCCGGACTCCCCCCGCGGTGCCGAGTTCTCGCGCAGCTTCACCGACCGCAGCGATGCCAGTGGCACCGGCTATTTCAACAGTCGAACCAATAGCTACGTGAACGAGGTGCTCGAGTTCTGCCTCGGCGGACACACGGTCGAGAGCATCTATCTGCCAAGAGTGATTTCTCGTGATGAGGTGGCCGAAACGGTGTTCGGCACATCTGTTGCGATCGCGCCTGGCGCTGGAGACAACGCTGGTGCCGCGCGCGGGTTGGGATTGGCCGCGGGCGACGCGGTGGTCTCGATCGGCACGAGCGGCACGGTGTTTTCGGTCTCCGAGGATGCCGGCAGCGGAGCCACCGAGATTGCGGGCTTCGCCGATACCACCGGTCGTTTTTTGCCGCTGGCTTGCACGCTGAACGCCGCCCAGGTGCTTGATCGAACCGCCAAGTTGCTTGGCGTGAGTTTCGGCGAGTTCGAGCGGCTGGCGCTGTCGGCCCCAGCTGGCAGCGACGGACTGATGCTGCTGCCGTTCTTTCAGGGTGAGCGCACGCCAAACCTGCCGCGAGCAAAGGCATCCTGGCACGGGGTCACGCTCGAGAACTTCACTCGCGAGAATGTTGCTCGCGCGAGCATCGAGGGAATCTTGCTGACTCTGGCCAACGCCCTCGACCTGTTTCGCAGCACGGGTCGCCCGGTGCGCACAGTCAAGCTGATTGGCGGGGCGGCGAGCAATCGAGCTGTGCAGGTGATTGCTGCCGGCTTGTTTGGAGGCTCAATTGAGGTGCCAAATGGTGCTGAATATGTGGCACTTGGTGCTGCTCGACAAGCCGCCGCGTCGGTTGGAGTGACAAGCTCAGGCTGGAAGGTAGCCGGCACTGTCGTTGAAGCAGAACCATACGACCCGGCCATCCTCTCTCGGTTCCAGCATGCGGTTTCGGCACTGGAGGCCGATTAGTGCCGGCAAGCATCCGCGATGTCGCTCTTGAGGCGGGGGTCTCGATCGCGACGGTTTCAAACACGCTCAACAACCCCGACATGGTGAGCGAAGCAACGCGAAACCGGGTGTTGGATGCGGTCGCCAAACTCGGTTTTGTGCGCAACGATGCCGCCCGCGTGCTGCGAGCGGGCAAGAGCAAGGCAATCGGGCTGATCGTTTTGGACGGTGCAAACCCATTCTTCGCGGCGTTGGCCGCCGGAGCCGATGCCGCCGCCAGCCAACTCGGCTACAGCGTGCTGCTCGGCAATTCAAACCTGAGTCAGGCCCGCGAACGCGACTTCCTGAACCTGTTCGAAGAGCAGCGCGTTGCCGGCGTTTTGATTTCGCCACTGGTTGTCGAGTCTGAGACATTGCGAGCCCTGCGCGAACGCGGCACCCCGGTCGTGCTGGTCGATCTGCCGAGCGCCGACCAGAGTGTGCCAT
>CAYTNT010000051.1:0-7552 GCA_964439235.1 uncultured Rhodoluna sp.
AGGCGAATGTGACCTTGTGGATCGCGGTAGATGCGGAACGAGTAGACCTGGCCGACGGCCAGGTAATCCGAGATCACGTCGCGTTCGTTGCCGGTGATTTCCTTCTTCTCAACTTCGAAAGTGAGATTTGGGTGAATTGCAACCGTGGCGGTCTTGCGGGTGGTCTCGCGCACTAGGCCAAGGGTGACAGAGCCCAGGCCAAAGTGCTTGACGATCTCGTCTACGGTCGGGTTCTGGGTGCTGAGAGCGAATGCGCGGTTGGTCGGGTCGAATACGCCCTCGAGTTCCTGCCCGATGGTGAAAACGCGCTCGAGCGAGATGCCAGGGAACAGCGCCTCGGCGCGAACCGAGATCAGGTCGCGGTTTGCGCGCTTCATGACGGCAACGTCACCGCCATAGATTGCCTGCACGGTCACACGCTCAGCCTTCAGGTTGGCTGCTGGCTTGGCAATCAGGCCGGCCGAGTTGGCATAGGCCCAGATGTCACGAAGTAGATTTGCGGTCGCCTTGGCAAGCTGAACCGGAGGAATTGGGTAGCGAAGCTGGCTGGCCGACTTACTGCTGGCGAAATCGGCTGGATACACGCGCGCTGCACCGCCGTAGACCTGAGTGTTTTCAGGCATGGACTCCATGAATAGGCGAGTCAGATCACCTGTCTTAACAATGTAGAAGTCGCATACCTCACCAGCATCGGACTCTAAAGCCTCAACATCGAATCCGGGTTCATCCTCGGCTTGACCGATGCTAACTACGCAGATTGGCCTTTTGCGTCGGGCGTCTTTGAGGGAGTAGATGAGCTCTTCAACCTGATTGATGCTAATAATCTTTGTTGCCATTTTGACCCCCAATGGTCTAGTCGGATAGGACGATCAGACTAGGTCAGGGGTCAGACATCTATATGTTGTGGACGATGCACTGGATGACCACAAGGAGCAAAACGCCGACGAAATCGCACCTCACATAAATGTCGGACCGTGGTCGGATACTTATCTTCCACATTCCAGCGACCCGGGGGTTTTTATGAGTCACAATCCATTTGAAGAGAGCCCTGAAGATCGCCTAGCCGAGCTTCAGAAGAGGGCGGCCAGCACCGACTTGACCGCCCGAGCAGACGCACTCGAAGAGCTCGCTCACTACTACTTTGAAGACGAAGACACGTCGCCGCGCGACACCATGCCATACGTGTTGGCTGCCCTCGAGTTCAGCCAGTCACAGGGGCGTGATCGCGAGGTCGGAATTCTGCGCTACCTGCTGTCGAGCCTGCACTACACGCTCGACGAGTATGACTTTGCCCACGCCGAAGGCTTGGAGGCACTCCGCATCGCGAGAGAGCAACTCTGCACCGTCTATATGACTGACGTCACAGCGATGCTGGCTCGCATCGAACGCCGCAACGGCAACCTCGCCCTGGCGCTCGACTACTTCGCTATGGCCCACGAGTCAGCCATGGAGAGCCGACTCGAGTTTTGGCCGGCCTTTGGCTCGTTGATTTCTAGCGCCCAGATCCTTGGTCAGCTCGAGATGTTCAATGAAGCGCTCGAGAAAGTCGAAGCCGCCTATGACTACGCCGAGCAGACTCGAATCAGCCTCGCCATGGTCGACGCCCTGAACGAGAAAGCCTGGCTGCTCTATCGCCTCGGCGCAACCGAGGAATTGCCAGAACTCATGGAGCGCATCGAAGCCAACCTCGAGCGAGTCAAGCAGCCTTGGAGCAACGAGTTCTTCGCTATCAACCAGTGCGCCTTGGATTTGGCGGTGAACCCTAATCCCACCATCATCGTTCGCCTCGATGGGTTGCGCGAGGCCGCCCGCGAGCGTTGGAATGGTGGAGCTGCGGTTGCCCTGATCAACTACCTTCGCGCCGAATATTTCGCCACTACCGGAGACGTCGATCAGGCCATCAAGATTCTGCGCCAGGTTGAGATTCTCAACGAGACCGAAACTCTCATTCGATTCACTCCGCACCACCTGCACTTCAAGGCCGCGCAGATTGCAATCGGCGATGCTCGACTCGAGCAGGGTGCTGAACTGCTGCGAAAGGCCATCGATTCATACCCGGAGCGCGACGACCAAGCTCGCCTGGGTGAGTTGCGCTTGTGGCTAGCCGAGCTCGAACTGCAGGCAGGCCTCACCACTGCAGCACTCGACGACCTTCAGGCTGTGCCTCGCGATGCTTGGCAGCCCAACGAAGCCGGCTGGATGCGCCAGTCGCGCCTGCTGGCAAAGACCCTCGGGTCGCTCGAGCGTCACACCGAATCGCTCATGGTCGCCAATGAGGTTCTTTCAGCCGTCTACGGCAGTGAACAGGACACAGCCACTCAGCGCCTTGCGGCCGAGATGCACGAGCTAAAGGCCCGAAATCTCTCAGCAATTGGCGATTCCGAACGTGCGCGCAGCGAGTTCGAGCAGGCTCGCGATGCATACGCTGGTGCCGACGACTACGACTCGATGGCTCGCGTCGCCAAGGCGCTCAAGTCCACGGCCCCAGAAGTGCCGTCCGCGCCACTAGAGGAACTGCTCTAGTGACCGCCATCGAGGTTGTCGTTGGCGACATCACTCAGTTGCGGATCGAGGCAATCGTGAATGCAGCCAAGCCGTCTCTAGAAGGCGGAGGCGGGGTCGATGGCGCTATTCATCGGGCTGCCGGGCCCGAACTTGCTGAAGCAGCTGTCAAGCTCGCTCCTTGCCCAACAGGCGAGGCAAGGCTCACGCCAGGTTTCAACCTGCCGGCCGACTGGGTTATTCACACCGTGGGCCCCGTCTGGAACGGCGGAACACAGGGGGAGCCCGAGTTGCTTGCCGCCGCATACCGAAACTCGCTCACGGTTGCAGCCGAAGCAGGCATCCGCTCGATCGCGTTCCCGGGCATCAGCACCGGCGTTTACAGTTACCCCGTCGAACAAGCGAATGTGGTTGCCGTCTCAGCAGTGCGGGGGTACTTGAAGGAAGACCCGAGCTCGTTTGATCGCATCGTGATGATTTGGCTTAGCGAGCCCGAAGCCCAGGCGATGCGCCACAAGCTCGAGATGCCCGTCTATGTTTGCGACTAGAAGAAGCGCGAGTGCGACTAGATCTCGTCGTCGGGAAAACGCGGGGCTGCGAGCGAGGCGCTGATCGAAGGATCCAACTCCCAGAGGTTTGCGGGTTTTCCTCGGCGCGACTTATCCATGACACCCGATTCCTTTGCGAATTCACGGTTCATAACCGCGCGCTTGAAGGCATCGCGCTGAGTAATCTCGCCGCGAGCAACATCGTGAAATGCCTTGAGGTCACTGAGGCGGAAGCGCACGCCGAGAACGGGCACGCCGAGGTAGCGGAACGGGTCGAGTGGGCCGGTGAACGCGTAGCGCAACTTGCGCCAGGCGTAGAAGACCATGTCATCGCCGTCGAGGGCCAAAATCTTGCGGCCGTGAAGTTCGCGGCTAGTGATCTTGGTATGACCACGCTTGAGGTCGGGGCGACGGCGACCGCCGAAACGACTCATCCCGTCAAATTCCTCGAGGTGTCGGCCAAGGCGCTCGAGCTCGAACTCGGAGTTCACGACGTCGAGACCAACGCGGTCTGGGCCACCGAGCGACTTCTTCAGTTCATCCAGCGCGACGAAGCCCCAATAAGGGAAAGCAACGATGCGGGCACCCGGGCTGCGACGCGGGTCGTCGAAGATGCCTGCTTCGCGCAGGCGGATGTCGGAAAAGATGCCGAGCTTCTGGCGGGCGATTCGATGAGCCGTCTCGAGCAGTGTGGCGTCGCCCTCGACGAAGCCGAATGGCAGGACGCGGCCGCCGGCCGAACCAGCATCGTCGAGCTTGAAGATCAGCTCCTCGGGTGCGCGCAGAGTCACGACCAAAAGCGACAGACCGTTGCTGAGGCGCATTTTCGGGTCCTGCTCAGACACCAAACCGAAGTCGACCAGGCTGCGCATTTCGTCTTCGTCGGCAACCGTGAACAGAACGAGATTGACCGCCATCGCGGGCCGACTCGCCGACTCGCTGGGTCTCAAGAAATCTTCCAAAACTGCCTCCTACAGCCCATTTTACGCATGTTTTGACAAATAACTGTCCGACAGAAACAAATAAATGTCTGACCCCTCTCGTATTCTTTTCGCTAATGGTTGACAACCGCGCATAAAACAATGTAACTTAGTCAACCATCCACCGAACCACCGTTCGGCGGAAACGGCAAAGCGATCAAAAATCGCAGATTGGAACCGATAGAGATGTCAGTAGAAATCAAGATTGAGCACGGCAAGGCAATGGCCGATGCCCGCACCCCACTCGGCCTTGTGGTCGAGCTCACCGCACCTGCGATCGTTCAGCGTCCGGGCCACCAGCGTCCTGCCAAGTCGGTTGTCTTTGTCATCGACAACTCCGGTTCGATGTCGGGCCCTCGACTCGACATGGTTCGCGGCGCACTCACCGAGCAGCTTGCCAAGTTCAAGGCCGGCGACCACATCGGCATCGTGAAGTTCGACAACACCGCCAGCGTGGTTCTCGAGCTCACCGCTTTCGACCCTGAGAACACCGGCACCTACCGTGCCCTGATCAACTCGGTCGTCGATGGCGGTAGCACCAACCTCGAGGCCGGCTACCTGCTTGGCCTCGAGCTAGCTCGTCGCACCCCTGCTGAGGCTGGCATCGAGACCTCGGTCGTTTTGCTCAGCGACGGCGAGGCAAACTCGGGCGTCACCGACCCAGTGATCCTTGGTCGCATCGCATCCGAGGCCTTCGAGCGCGGAGTGACCACGTCCACCATCGGCATCGGTGAAGGCTACGACGAGCGCATCCTGGTGGCCTTGGCCGACCGCGGCCGTGGTTCGCACGTCGCCGGCTACCGCCTGCAGTTGGTGGCCGACGCAATCCGCGCCGAGATCGACGACCTCAACAGCCGCACGATGATGAACGCCCGCATCGAGGTTGAGCTGGTCGACGAGTTCGCTGGGGTCGACGCCCGTGTTCGCTGCCTCACCAAGGTTCGCGACTGGAACCGCAAGCGCTGCCTAGGCGTCGCCAGCATCGGAGACCTGCCTAGCGAACACAAGCAGAACATCGCTTTCCAGCTCAAGGTCAGCGCTCCTGGCTTGAGCTTTGCCGGCCAGGCCAAGCAGGCGATCCGCGTTCGGGTTACCTACACCGACGGCAACAGCGGCAACGAGGTCGTGATCACCCGCGAGTTTGCGCTCGATGTGATCGCTCGCGCCAACTGGGTTGAGCCTCAGCGCGACCCAGACGTGGTTGCCGAGGTTCGCGACCTCAAGTTGCAGAACGACAAGCAGGCCATCTACGACCTGCTGCAGCAGGGCCGGGCTCGCGAGGCGCGCCAGATGCTCAAGCGCCTCAACCTCGACATCGAGCAGCTGACTCGCCTTGGCCTGACCCAGCGCAACCTCGAGCGCATGAACCTGCAGTTCAGCTCGATGAGCCAGTCCGAGTTGATGGACGACGCCGAGCTGAGCAAGTACCTGCTCGCCAGCAAGCTCGAGCGTGAGTACGACCGCAAGCGCCGCAACATCTAGCGAACCTTGCCCGGTGTGGGGGTGGGTGCCACAAGCACCCGCTCCAGCACGCGATCGAAAGATCGCCCGCTCAAACCGCGACCGCCGAACCGGCATCCGTCGTAATCATCCAGACAAAATCTAAGGAGCACCTATGTGGCTATTCACCGAAACCGGCTTTGTGTCGGCCGTTATCAACACCAAGAACCCGGACATCGTCTCGGTTCGCGCTCGCGACAAGGAGTCGCTTGCACCGCTTGCTGCCAGCCTCGGCATCAACATTCTGCGTTCGCCTCAGGGCGACTACCCGTACCGCGTCTTCGTTCAGCGTGAGCAGTTTGCGCAGTGGGCGTTCGAGGCGGTCATGAACATCGATTACCGCAACTTCAAGAACCAGGTGGCCAACGTGCGCGGCTATGAGTACGCGCACGAACTCGGTCGCGTGTGGAGCGTCATGCTTAGCACCGAGGATGCCGATTCGCGCGCCGGCCAGACCGGCGACGAGATCGAGCCTGACGTCAACGTCGAGGCGGTGCTCTAATGACCAACTCGAACGCATTCAGCGCAAAGCCGCTGATGATCGCCTACTCGGACGCCTATCTGGCCTGGAAGCTCGGCTCGGGCGACGGCAGTCACCCAACCAACCCGATTCGCGCCAAGTTTGCAACCGAGCGCCTGCTCGAGCGCGTGTCAGGCGCCGTGGTCGTCGAGCCGATTAGCGAGGAATCGAAGGCGCGGGTCATGGCTGCGCTCGCCGAGGCCGCCAGCCCGGAGCACATCCACGCGGTGGTAAACAACTACGTCTCAGACGAGTGGTACACCCCGAGCCCAAGCAACGCGGCCACCGCGGTCGCGATGTTCGGCGGAACCGTGCGCTTGGTCGACGAACTCTTGGCTGGCAACATCCAGGTCGGATTCAACCCGCAGGGCGCCAAGCACCACGCCCGTTTCGATCGTTCGAGTGGCTTCTGTGTCTTCGACGACATGGCCTGGGCTGCCAAGACCCTAGCGGCGGCCGGCCTCAAGGTTGCCTACCTCGACTGGGACATCCACGCCGGCGACGGCGTCTATCACGACCTCAAGGGCACGGGTATTCCGGTGCTGAGCATCCACAACGGCGGCACCTTCCCTGGCGACCCAGAGATGATGTCTGGCGCTGCGGATGCGCCGTACACCAAGCACAACCCGGCTGGCCACGCATACAACTGGTGCCTCAACTTCGGCGATGGCGATGAGGCGTTCAAGTGGGCTATCGACGAGGCGATGACCGTGCTCGACGGCTACGCGCCCGACGTGCTGCTGATTGCTGCCGGGGCCGATGGTCATGGCGGTTCGGGAAACCTAGCCGTCGGCAACCGTTACACGTATGCGGGGTTCGAGTATGCGGCCGACGCTGTCGCCGCACTCGCTCGCAAGCACTGCGCAGGTCGCGTGCTGATCGGTGGCGCGGGTGGCTACCAGCCGCTCGACCACACCCCCGAGATCTGGGCTCGAGTTGTCGAGCGCATCTATCGCGGGGCAAGCGCACCAGATTCAATCACTAACGATTTCAAGAACTAAGGAGAACATCATGAACCTAGAAGACTTCATGCGACCAAGCCACGCCTGGATGCCTCAGCGCATCTGGTCGGAGGTAATGCCGGGCCTGTGGCAGGGCGGCACGCGCGACGGTCACGCGCCGAACGAGTGGTTGAGCACCAACCAGGGTTCGGTCATTACCAAGAGCGACTTCGACTCGGTCTACACCTTTTATGGTGACGCCGAGCCGGTCGACTGGTTCGTCAAGGAGCTACGCCTGGCGTTCTATGACTCGAGCGAGTTCAGCATCGACCCTAAGCGCGACCTCTTCCATGTGGTCGAGGCGGCTCACCGCGACTGGGTTGCCGGGCAGCGCGTGCTAATTCGCTGCCAGGCCGGGCTCAACCGCTCGGGTCTGGTGCTCGGCCTCGTGCTGATTCGTGCTGGTTTCGACCCACAGGAGGCAATCGACATGATCCGCGCCAAGCGGTTCGAGCGCGCCCTGTTCAACCAGACCTTCGAGGACTACCTGCTCGAGGCGGA
>CAYTNT010000052.1:0-7461 GCA_964439235.1 uncultured Rhodoluna sp.
AGCACCCAGGTCGGCGTCAAGCTGCTTGAGCAGTCGGCACAGAACGTGCTGCGCTCATCCATGGAACTCGGCGGCAACGCTCCATTCCTGGTCTTCGAGGATGCCGACATCGACGCAGCGGTTTCGGGTGCGATGCTCGCCAAGATGCGCAACATCGGCCAGGCCTGCACCGCCGCCAACCGGTTCATCATCCACGATTCGGTCGCTGACGAGTTTGCCCAAAAGTTCGCAGCCAAGATGGATGCCCTAAAGCTCGGCCGCGGCGTTGCGGCTGATACCACCTGCGGCCCGGTCATCAACCAGAAGGCTCGCGAAAACATGGTGCGCCTCGTCGAAACCACCAAGGCCGAAGGTGGTGAGGTCGTATCGGGTGGTCAAGCTCTCGAAGGCGACGGCTACTTCTTCAAGCCGACGGTTCTAGACCACGTCAAGCCGGGTTCGACGATCCTGCAAGAAGAAATCTTCGGCCCAATCGCTCCAATCGTTCGATTCAAGACCGAGGAAGAGGCCGTTCGACTCGCGAATGACACGCCTTACGGTCTGGTGTCCTATGCCTTCACTCAGGATCTGAAGCGCGGCCTTCGCCTCGCCGAGACTCTCGACACCGGAATGACCGGCCTCAACTCGGGTCTGGTGTCGAACGCAGCGGCGCCGTTCGGTGGCGTAAAGCAGTCGGGCTTGGGTCGCGAGGGCGGACTCGAGGGAATCAACGAGTACCTCGAAACCAAGTACGTGATGATTCCAGACCCACAGGCCTAGATCTCTCGCTTGGCCCCGTCGGCCGGGCTAACCGCAAAGATGTCCGGCTTGGCGTATCCGCAAGCTTCGAACTCGGCGTAGACCGCGTTGGTTACCTCGCTGATGCGCTCGATTGGCGTCAACGCAATGGCCGCGCCTCCGAAACCGCCGCCGGTCATTCGAGCGCCGATTGCGCCGTGTGCTAGGGCAGCCTCGACGGCTGAATCAAGCTCGTCCACCGAGATTTCAAAGTCGTCTCGCATCGATTCGTGCGAGGCGTACATGAGTTTGCCAATAGCCTGAGGACCTTGAATCTTGAGGCTCGCTACCGTGTCGAGCACACGCTGGTTTTCGGTTACCACGTGGCGCACGCGGCGGTAGGTAACGTCATCCAGCAGTTCTTTGGCGCGGTCGAGGTCAGCCACCGAAAGTTCGCGCAGCGAGTCCACGCCCATGACTTCGGCTCCCTTTTCGCAGGCAGCTCGACGGGATGCGTAGCCGCCGTCAACCAGTCTGTGCGCGACCTTGGTGTCGATAATCAACAATTCCAGACCCGCACCGGCGAAGCCAAGTTCGATGATTTCGGCTTCTAGGCTCTGGCAGTCCAAGAACACTCCGTGGTCGAGCTTGCCCAGCAGTGAGGCCGACTGGTCCATGATGCCGGTGGGAGCACCCACGATTACGTTCTCGCCCAGCTGACCCGCGCGAGCCAGTTCGCGCCTGCTAAGGCCCAGCTGCCAAAGTTCGTTCAACCCGAACCCCACCGCGCACTCGATGGCTGCCGACGATGAAAGCCCTGCGCCGACCGGCACATCCGACTCAATGAAGCAATCGAAACCGGTGGCTTGCCAGTTTTCGGCATTTTCGTCAACCAGCTGCGTCAGTGCCCACGCAACTCCGAGCGGATACGCCGCCCAGCCGAGATCTTCGGCGCTCTTGATCGCATCCACGCTGATTTGCACGTGAGCACCCGCGAACGAGGATGCGACGCGCGCGATGCCATCGTTGCGCAGGGCAATGGCCGCGTAGGTGCGGCGGTTAATCGCGAATGGAAAAACAAAGCCCTGGTTGTAGTCCGTGTGCTCGCCAATCAGGTTTACGCGACCCGGTGCTGACCAGACTCCTTGCGGTTCATATCCGAACTGCTCGACAAACTTGGCTTTGGTTTGATTTGACAGGCCGATGGTCATTTGAGAACCTCTCGCAGTTGAGCAGCGGTTTTCTCTGGCGGAAAATCAGCAATAAACGCACCCATGGCCGATTCTGAGCCGGCAAGGTACTTGAGCTTGTCGGCTGCGCGACGAGGCGAGGTGATTTGCAGTTGCAGGCGCACGTGCTCGCCGCCCTCGACCCGAGGTGCCTGGTGCCAAGCCGAGATGTAAGGGGTTGGGCTGTCGTAGATCGCATCCAGCGCTTGAAGCAATCGCTTGTAAATCACAGCCAGTTCGTCGCGCTCGACGTCGGTGAGTTGGGCTAGGTGTTGAACGTGGCGGTGGGGCAGCAGGTGAATCTCGATCGGCCAACGAGCAGCGAATGGCACGTAGGCGGTGAAGTGGTCTCCCTTGATCAAGACGCGCTCGCCGGCCTGTTCAAACTCGAGGGTCTTCTGGAACAGGTCTGCGCCGAATTCTTTGATCGAGTCGAGTAGTTTTCGGGTGCGCGGAGTGACGTACGGGTACGAATAGATCTGACCGTGTGGGTGATGCAGCGTGACACCGATCTCTTGCCCGCGGTTCTCAAACGGAAAGACCTGTCGCACGCCAGGCAGGCTCTGCAGGTGCTCGGTTCTGTCGGCCCAAGCATCAATCACTGTGCGGATGCGCTGCACGCTCTGCCCGCCGAGCGAACCGAGGTGCTCGCTCGAGAACACAACTACCTCGCAGCGGCCGAACGAGGTTCGGGTGGCACCGAGTGTCAAGCCCGGTTCGACTGCGAAGTGTGGGTCATCGATCTCGGCCATCAACGGGCCGAAAGACGGGTTCTTGTTCTCGAACACCGCGACATCGAACTGGTCGGGAATCTCACTCTGATTGTCTTCGGTGGTAGGGCATAGTGGGCACATGTGAGCTGGCGGAAGAAATGCTCGGCCGTGCCTGTGGGCCGCGATTGAAATCCAGTCGCCAGTTAGTGAGTCGAGCCGCATCTCGGCCGTAGCTGGCCGTTCCGCTGCCTCTCGCGAATCCTGTTTGCGTTCGGTGGAAGACGAGCTCGACGCGTCATCGAAATAGAACAGGTCACGACCGTCGAAGAGCTTGGCACTGGTTTTGCGAGACATGAGTTTTCAGGCTCTCAATCTGGTCTTCTTATCAGGTGGCATCGGTAGGCTAGGGGAATGATTTCAGCCTGTGGGCAACAGTTTACCCTTGCCATCGATACACCAGACGGTCGACTTTCCGCCGTCATCGCGCAGGTTGGTGCCTCGATTAGGTCACTCAAATTGGGTGACACCGAGTTCATTCTGTCGTGCGAACCAGACGAGGTTGCTCCGCTGTGTGCGGGAATCGTTATGGCCCCTTGGCCGAACCGACTCGACGGCGGCTGCTGGACCTACGAGGGCAAGACCCTTCGCGTTCCAATCACGATTCACGATCAGCAGAACGCCAACCACGGCCTATTGGAGTTCACCGAGTACCACCTGGTCGAACTCACTCAGAATGCCGATCGAGCCAGCCTGACCCTCGCAGCAACCATTCACCCGCGCCTGGGTTATCCGTTCGTGGTCGAGACCTCGGTTACCTACGCCCTGAGCGCTGACGGCCTAACGGTCACTCACGAGGCCAAGAACCTGAGCGCGAAGTCGGCACCGTTCGGCGTCGGAGGGCATCCCTATTTTCAGATTTCTGGGGTTCCGACCGAATCGCTCGAACTCACCTGCCCGGCTCAGAGTTATCTCGAGGTCAACGAGCGTCAGATTCCAATCAGCAAAGAGCCGGTGGATGCGTCCCGCTTCGACCTGCGTTCAGGAGCTCGCGTTGACGCCTCGTTCCTAGACCACGGCTTCACCGACCTTGCCCGCGACGCCGATGGCCTAGCCCGAACCTATCTGCGCAGCCACAACGGCGGCGAGATCGAGGTTTGGCAGGACGCATCCTTCAAGCATGTCGTTATCTTCACCCCCGACTTCTACCCGACTAAGAGCGGCCCAATCTATGCCGCGGCAATTGAGCCGCAAACTATGGGGGCTAACGGGTTCAACACCGGTGACGACCTGATTTGGCTAGAGCAAAACCAAGAGTTTCGTGCTAGCTGGGGCGTTCGCCTAACCGAGCCGCAACGCTAAAGACCAAAGGGAGTTTGCGACGATGGCACTTCAGTTTCGTTCAGGAAAATCGAGTGCCAAGTTCGCTCAGAATCTGCTTGAGCCGGTGGCTCGCGAATACGACATCGACCTTGGTGACGCTGAACGTTGGCGTGGCAACTACCAGCGAGTTTTTTCGCTGCTGACCGCGATTGAAGCGTTGGATTCGGGTGCCGGCGTGCAGCGGCGACTGCTGCAAGCTTTGCACGGCCAAATTGCAGATGAGCATGGTTCGACCCTGAACGATTTAGTCGAATCTGGGTTTACGCGCGATCAGCTGGATGCGAGTCTCGCAATCGCGTCGATCATCGGCAGCGGTGAGCCGAGTGCCTTGGCGACTATCGGTAAGCCCACCGCAGAAAATCTGATTTCGCAAGAACTCGCCGAGCCCGCTTTGGCCCTCGACCTCGAAGCGTTCGACCGACTGACTTCGGGTTCGGGAGAGGCATCCGAACTGGCTAACACCGTGTTCATCGCCATCGGCGCGAACGCCGAACTTGCGCTCACCGAGGAGCTGCTTTCGCTTGGCGCAACCGTTGTTGCGGTCGCGCGGCCAAACCCCGAGAAGTGGCAGCGGCTGTGCGAATTCGCTTCTGCTTCGGCGGGCACCCTGATTTATCCGCACTGCGACGGGCAACCCGGGCTTGCGCTGGACACGCAGATTGAGCTCGTAGCCAACTGGTTGGCCGAGGTCGTCAACGAACAGATTGGCAAGCGCGTGGTGTGCCTAGGCTTCGTTTACGCTCCCGGCTCGGCCCAGATAATCGCATCCGCCGCTCAGGATGCCCTAATGGCAGCCATCGCCGATCATGTCGGCAGCTCGCGGTTCGTGGCCGGTTGGCTGGCGACCCCGCTCGATGCATACTCGGTTGACCGCGCGGTTCTCGAAACACAACTGACCCAGTTTGAAAAACGCTCTTTTGGCACCAGACTGCGGGATGCCCTGCTCGGGCTGTGGGCAGCTCGAGCAGTCGCGGCCAATCGTGACCCCGGTCTCGCCGAAAGACTCTCGAGCGAACTTGACGCACAAGGCCGCGTGGTTATCGACTTCTCAGCGAACCGTCAGGGCAGCAGTTACCTCTTGGCCAAGCGAATCGAAAACTGGCGCGCTGCCGAACTGGCAAGTCGCGGATTCGAGGTCTGGTTCCAGGTCACCCCTGCGGCACAGACCAGATCGACCCTCGGCTACAAGTTCGTGCGGGTGGTTTATCGCGGGTTAGCTCGACTCGGTGTCGTGACCTTCGAAGCGTGGATGCTGCGCGACCTTTTGACCGCAAGCCTGCTGGGTCGACTGGCCAGGCTGTCGGCAGGCGAGCGGGCATCGAGGCATCCCGAGGATTCGGCCATTCACGGAAAGCTTTGGCGAACTAGTTACCGCCTCGAGCGTTTCTGGGTGGCCTCGTTTCTCGCTGGCCTAGACGAGTTTTTGAGACGCTAATGTAACAAACGCCCCCGCGTTTGTTCACCTTTTGTTTACCCAGCATCAATAGCGTGCAACGGTTCCTGCCGAAAATAAAAGAAAGTTCTAAATGGACCCGTTATTCGTGGTCGTGGTCGTGGTGGCCCTGGCTCTGTTTTTCGATTTCACCAACGGATTTCACGACACGGCAAATGCCATGGCGACCCCAATTGCTACCGGGGCACTCAAACCGAAGGTTGCGGTCGGTATTGCGGCGGTCATGAACCTCGTGGGCGCTTTTCTGTCGACTGAAGTCGCCAAAGCTATCTCGGTTTCGCTAATCAACGAGGATGCCCAGGCCACGCTATTCGTCGGAGTAAACGGCGCTGTCATGGTCTTTGCTGGTCTCACCGGCGCGATCCTGTGGAACCTCACTACCTGGTTCCTTGGTCTGCCGTCGTCCTCATCGCACGCACTGTTCGGTGGTCTAATCGGTTCGGCCGTGGTGTACGCATCGAGCTGGGGTGCCATCAACGGCCCAAAGATCCTCGAGAAGGTTGTCATTCCTGCGCTGCTGGCCCCGCTACTTGCAGGCATCGCAGCTTTCCTCGCAACGAGGCTTGCCTATCTGATTACCGCTAGAGGCCAAGAGTCTTCATCGGGTTCGGTTGCGGGCACGGGCCGATCGAAATTCAAGATTGGCCAGATTTTCTCGTCATCGCTCGTGGCCCTTTCACACGGAACCAACGATGCCCAAAAGACCATGGGTGTGATTACCCTGGTGCTAGTCGCCGCCGGTTATCAAGCGTCGGGCGATCACGTTGAGCTTTGGGTTGTAGTTTCGGCTGCACTCGCAATCGCCCTTGGCACTTACTCAGGCGGTTGGCGAATCATCAAAACCATGGGCACCGGCCTCAGTGAGATTCGCCCGGCGCAGGGATTTGCGTCCGAGGTTTCCTCGGCGGTCGCAATTCTGGCATCAAGTCGACTTGGCTTCGCGCTGTCGACTACCCAGGTTGCCTCTGGAGCCGTTATCGGCTCGGGTCTTGGCCGCAAGGGCGGTGCGGTTCGCTGGAACAAAGCGGGTCACATCGTGATCGGCTGGGTTCTTACCCTGCCGGCCGCCGCGCTGGTTGGAGCACTATCGGCATACCTCACCATGATTCCAACTTTCGGATTTGCGCTGGATGCAATCATCACGGTTGCCGTGATCATCATCATTTTCCAGATTTCCCGACGAAATCGAATCGGAGCACACAACGTTCTTTCCGAAGTCGAAGAGGCCGGCGAAGTCGTTGCCTCGCCGCGTCAGGTTAGGAAGGCGGCAGCCAAGGCAGCGAAGGTAGCACGAGCTGCCGAGCTGGCCGCTAAAGAAGAGGCCAAGCAGAGCGCCAAGAAAGGCAAAAAGTAAATGTTTGAAATTCTTGCCGAAATTGAATGGAACAAGTTCTTGCAGGTTGCTCAGGCAACCATCTTTTTCGCGGTTGGTATCGTCGGCGTTTTCTCGCTAGGCATCAGATTGCTGACCAACGCACAAAATGCTGCCTCAGGAGCAAACGATGGCAACTCGGCGGCAATTCGCCTAGAACTCCTAAACCGGCTAGGTGCATACGTGGCTTTCGGAGTTTGCGTGACAGCTCTCGGTTACGGAATCCAGCTGGTTGCCCCTTGGTTGTTTGGCCTAGATAGCTAGACCTGGTTCCAGATCCCATTTGCAGCCTCGCCTGAGGCAGAACGGCCTTGCGGCCTAGTCGAGTTAGGCGAACGCCTCGCCAGGCAGCTCCTTCTCGTCGGCGCTTATCGCATCCACGATTCGTTTGGCCACGGATTCAACACTCAGGCCTTGCGCGAAGTTTGGCGCCTGACCGAAGATCGCACGGCCCGCAAGCCCAGACTCGGTGTGACCTGGTCTGGCATCGATCCAGTTGACGCCAACCTTAGCCAGCTCGCGTTTCGCTGCCTGCTGAGCGTGCAGCAGAGGCGCTTTGCTAGCCCCGTATGCGCTCAGGCCCATGGTGGGCAGCTC
>CAYTNT010000053.1:0-7345 GCA_964439235.1 uncultured Rhodoluna sp.
TTAGCGAAAGAGAACAGCAAGTGAAAAACACACAGCAAACTTCGGGCATGCCAACCCACAAATACCTGCCCTTCCACGAGCAAATCAAGGTTGAACTGACCAACCGCACCTGGCCGACAAAGACCATCTCAGAGGCCCCGCGTTGGTGTGCCGTTGATCTGCGTGACGGCAACCAGGCGCTTATCGACCCGATGAGCCCCGAGCGAAAGCTCAAGATGTTCCAGCTTCTGGTGAAGATGGGATACAAAGAGATTGAGGTCGGTTTTCCGTCGGCTAGCCAAACCGACTTTGATTTCGTGCGACTGCTGATTGAGCAGAACCACATTCCCGAAGACGTCACCATTCAAGTTCTGACGCAAGCCCGCGATTCACTCATCGAGCGCACCTACGAGTCACTGCGCGGTGCGAAGCGAGCCATCGTGCACTTCTACAACTCAACTTCTGTGCTGCAGCGCCGCGTTGTGTTCAAGGCCGATAAACAAGGCATCCTAGAAATCGCAACTCACGGAGCCCGAAAGTGTCTTGAATCAGAGCAGATGGCGCCGGGCACCGAGTTCTTCTATGAGTATTCGCCAGAGTCGTACACGGGCACCGAGCTCGAGTACGCGGCAGAGGTTTGCAACGCGGTGATCGACATCATCCAGCCGACCCCCGACCGCAAGATGATCATCAACCTCCCGGCCACCGTTGAGATGGCTACCCCGAACGTCTACGCCGACTCGATCGAGTGGATGAGTCAGCACCTAAATCGTCGCGACTCGATCCTGCTCTCGCTGCACCCGCACAACGACCGCGGCACGGCTGTTGCAGCGGCAGAGCTGGGTTACATGGCTGGCGCAGACCGAATCGAGGGATGCCTCTTCGGCAACGGTGAGCGCACCGGCAATGTCGACCTGGTGACTCTCGGCCTAAACCTCTTCAGCCAAGGCATTGATCCGCACATCGACTTCAGCAACCTTGACGAAATCAAGCGCACCGTCGAGTACTGCAACCAGATGCCGGTGCACGAGCGCAGCCCATACGGCGGCGATCTGGTCTACACGGCATTCTCGGGTTCGCACCAGGATGCGATCAAGAAGGGCTTCGAAGTTATGGCCCAGGAGGCCGAGTCTCAGGGTGTTACCGTCGATGATCTGGTCTGGGCAGTCCCATATCTGCCTATCGACCCGAAGGACGTCGGCCGTTCATACGAGGCGGTCATTCGCGTGAACTCGCAGTCGGGCAAGGGTGGTGTGGCCTACCTGCTCAAGAGCGATCACAACCTCGACCTGCCGCGCAAACTGCAGATCGAGTTTTCTCGCGTGGTTCAGAACGTTACCGACTCGACCGGTGGCGAAATCACCAGCGAAGCACTGTGGGACGTCTTTACCGACGAGTATCTGCCGGCTCCTGCCGATCGTCCAGAGCTCAAGTGGGGTCGCTTCGAATTGAAGCGGATGCGTACCGCGAGCGAGATGGACGGGGTTGTGAACCTGGATGTTGTGCTGCGCGATGCTGACCACGAAATAGAGGTTTCCGGCACTGGCAATGGCCCGGTATCGGCGTTCCTTGACGTGCTCGGTCAACAGGGCGTTAAGGTGCAGGTTCTCGATTACGTCGAGCACACCCTTAGCGCGGGTGGTGACGCCCAGGCTGCGGCTTACGTCGAGATCGAGGTTGCTGGCAAAACCCTGTGGGGTGTCGGTATCGATGGTGACATCGCGACAGCATCGCTCAAGGCGATCATTTCGGGCGTAAACCGAGCCATTCGCAGGTAATTCGAATCTCTCGCCCATAATCGAAGGGTGCCAACCTATCGAGATGAAGCGGTCGTTCTGCGAACCCACAAATTGGGCGAGGCCGATCGAATCGTCACTCTTCTGTCGCGATATCACGGCCTGCTTCGAGCCGTAGCCAAAGGCGTTCGGCGCACGAGTTCAAAATTCGGCTCGAGGCTTGAACCCTTCATGGTTGTTGATGTTCAGCTCTACGAGGGGCGCACGCTAGATTCGGTTACCCAGGTCGAAACAATCGGAGCCTACGGGCGCGAGATCATCGACGATTACGCGTCCTACACGGCCGCTTCGGCCATGTGCGAGGTCGCTGAGCGGCTAACCTCGACCGACTCGCAGCCCCAGCAGTACATCTTGCTGGTGGGTGCGCTGCGCAGCCTGTCGAACCGCGAACATCATCCCAGCCTGATTCTCGATAGCTATCTGTTGCGCGCTCTCTCGATTGCCGGCTGGGCGCCAAACTTTTTCGATTGTGCGCGTTGCGCCAAACCCGGACCCCACTTGGCCTTCGTAATGCAGCAGGGTGGAGTGGTTTGCGCAGACTGCAAACCGGCTGGTGCAGCCGTGATCGATGCCAAAACCAACATCCTGCTCGGTGCGCTGCTTTCTGGCGACTGGCAGGTTGCCGATCAAGCCGAAGAATCTGCTCGTTCGGCAGCATCGGGTATCGTTGCGGCATACAGTCAGTGGCACATCGAACGTGGATTGAAGGCACTCGCTCATGTCGAACGCGAATAACCAGAGCGGCACGAACGCCAGTGAAGCGTTGCGCGCCGACCAGTGGGTAGCGGTCGACGGAGTTTTGCCGGTTGCGCATCCGCTGTTCAAGGCACCGAAGTTCGAGGGCAAGGTTCCCGAGCACGTGGCCATCGTGATGGACGGCAACGGGCGCTGGGCAAATCAGCGTGGGCTCACCCGAGTCGAGGGACACCGGGCCGGCGAGGCAGCTCTGCTCGATGTGGTTGCCGGTGCGATTGAAGCGGGAGTCAAATACCTAACCGTCTATGCGTTCAGCACCGAGAACTGGAAGCGCTCACCCGAGGAAGTGCGCTTTCTCATGGGTTTCAACCGTGACGTGCTTCGCCGTCGACGCGATCAACTCAACAGTTGGAATGTTCGCATTCGCTGGTCAGGTCGCCGACCGAAACTGTGGTCGAGCGTCATTGGCGAACTCGAGACCGCCGAACGTTTGACGGCCAAAAACACCGGCTTAATCCTCACTATGTGCGTCAACTACGGCTCGCGAGTCGAAATCGGGGATGCGGTGGCGCGCATCGCCGAGGATGTCGCTGCCGGTCGCCTCAAGGCATCCTCGGTGACCGAGAAAACGATTGGCAAGTATCTCGGCTCACACTGGTTGCCAGACGTCGATCTGTTTTTGCGCAGTTCGGGCGAGCAGCGGGTCTCTAACTTTCTGCTGTGGCAGAGCGCCTATGCAGAGTTTGTGTTCGAGAATACGCTCTGGCCCGATTTCGGCCGCCGTCAGCTTTGGCAGGCAATCGCCGACTACACCCAGCGCGACCGCCGTTTCGGCGGGGCAATCGATAAGCCAAAGGGCTAAACTTGAGAGTCTGCTCGCCATGCGTGGGCGCCAACTGGTCTGGCATCCGGTCAGGCCAAGAACCTTTGGAGTTTAAGTGGCTACCACTAATCGTCTCGATTCAGTAATTTCGCTTGCAAAGCGCCGCGGTTTCGTTTTCCAAGCCGGAGAAATCTACGGCGGTTCCCGTTCGGCGTGGGACTACGGGCCCTTGGGTGTCGAGCTCAAAGAGAACATCAAGCGCCAGTGGTGGAAGACCATGGTCAACTCGCGCGAAGACATCGTAGGCCTCGACTCATCCGTCATTCTGCCTCGTCGAGTCTGGGAAGCCTCGGGTCACGTTCGTGAATTCAGCGACCCACTGGTCGAGTGTCTTTCTTGCCACAAGCGCCAGCGCCAGGATCACCTCGAGGAGGCCTTCGAAGAGAAGAAGGGTCGCAAGCCCGAGTCGATGGCCGAAATCGTGTGTAAGGACTGCGGCGCGAAGGGTCAGTGGACCGAGCCAAAGGCATTCAACGGTTTGCTGCAGACTTTCCTCGGTCCGGTTGCTGCCGAAGAAGGATTGCACTACCTTCGCCCTGAGACCGCACAGGGTATCTTCGTGAACTTCGCCAATGTCTTGAACGCAGCCCGCATGAAACCACCGTTTGGCATCGGCCAGATCGGCAAGTCGTTCCGAAACGAGATCACTCCGGGCAACTTCATCTTCCGAACTCGCGAGTTTGAGCAGATGGAGATGGAGTTTTTCGTAGAGCCAGGCACCGACGAAACTTGGCACGACTACTGGATCCAGGAGCGCCTGAACTGGTACATCGACCTCGGCATCTCGCCTGACAACCTGCGCCTGTTTGAGCACCCGAAAGAGAAGCTCAGTCACTACTCGAAGCGAACCGTAGACATCGAGTACCGCTTCGGTTTCTCGGGCAGCGAGTTTGGTGAGCTCGAGGGCATCGCGAACCGCACCGACTTCGACCTCACCACCCACTCGAAGGAATCGGGCGCTGACCTCAGCTACTTCGATCAGAACCTCAACAAGCGCTGGACCCCTTACGTTATCGAACCAGCAGCCGGCTTGACTCGTTCGCTGATGGCATTCCTGGTGGATGCCTACCACGAAGACGAAGCGCCAAACACCAAGGGTGGCGTCGACGTGCGAACCGTTTTGCGCCTCGACTACCGCCTGGCTCCGGTTAAGGCTGCTGTGCTGCCGCTGTCGCGCAACGAGGAGCTTTCTCCGATCGCTCGCGAACTCGCTGCGAACCTGCGTAAGCACTGGAACATCGACTTCGATGACTCAGGGGCCATCGGTCGTCGCTACCGTCGCCAAGACGAGATCGGTACCCCGTTCTGCGTAACCGTTGACTTTGACACTCTCGAAGACAAGGCGGTCACCGTGCGCGAACGCGACACCATGCAGCAGGAGCGCGTTTCGCTTGAACAACTTCAGGGATACCTGGCGACCCGTTTGCTCGGCTAGACACTCATACCGAGAATTCCGATGTCGAAGCCAGCGCTCAAGTACGGCAAGTTAGCGATTAACACGCCGGTTGTGCTTGCTCCTATGGCCGGCATCACCAACACCGCGTTTCGAAGGCTCTGTCGCGAATTCGGCGGCGGTCTCTACGTATCCGAGATGATCACATCTCGAGCGCTGGTCGAACGCACCGAGGACTCGATGCGATTGATTAGCCACCATGAATCCGAGGACATTCGTTCGATTCAGCTCTACGGCGTCGACCCGAAGACAGTTGCACAGGCAGTGAAGATGCTGGTTGATGAAGACCGAGCAGACCACATCGACCTGAACTTTGGCTGCCCGGTGCCGAAGGTCACTCGCAAAGGCGGGGGAGCAGCCCTGCCCTGGAAGCGCGATCTGTTCTCGAGCATCGTTCACGCGGCGGTCAAGGCCGCTGGCGAGATTCCACTGACCGTAAAGATGCGCAAGGGCATCGATGCGGATCACCTGACCTACCTTGACGCCGGCAAGGCTGCTCGCGACGCAGGCGTTACCGCCATCGCGCTTCACGGTCGCACGGCAAGCGACTACTACTCGGGAACCGCAGACTGGAACGCTATCGCCGATCTTCGCGAGGCACTGCCAGACGTGCAGGTGCTGGGCAATGGTGACATCTGGAGCGCCGAGGATGCGATTCGCATGATGCGCCAGACCGGCGTCGATGGCGTCGTTATCGGTCGCGGATGCCTCGGCAGGCCCTGGCTGTTCGGCGACCTTCAGCAGGCTTTCGACGAATACCAGCGCGACCCGAACTCGAACGCCGCAATCAACCCGATTCAGCCGACCCTGGGCGAGGTGGCTCAGGCCTTCAGGCGTCACGCCGAGCTTTTGATCGAGTTCTTCGAGAGCGAGGACCACGGCTGTCGCGACATTCGCAAGCACGTGTCTTGGTAT
Source organism: uncultured Rhodoluna sp. (assembly GCA_964439235.1). Classification (GTDB taxonomy): domain Bacteria; phylum Actinomycetota; class Actinomycetes; order Actinomycetales; family Microbacteriaceae; genus Rhodoluna. Next base: position 5,723 of record CAYTNT010000053.1, read on the forward strand.
TTCAAGGGTTACCCAGTTGGCGGCGATTTCAGAGATCAATTGCACCGAGTGCAATCACTGTCGCACATGGACGATATCCTTGGCACACTCGACTGGAACACCCCATACCCGGGTGAACTGGCAGAGGGGCCGCGAGGCCGACTCGGCGGTGCGAAAACCTGCGCCTTGCCAGAGAACTGGCTAGAGTCGCAGGTTCTCGAGGGCAAACAGCGCACGCTGTTGCAAGAGGCCGAGCTAGACGTTTCGGGTGGTTAGCCGAGGAATGAAGAGGATGCATGACTAAGGGATTCGATCGTCACGCGCTCGAGATTGGCTATACCGATTTTGACCGCGAGCGATTCGTTGCTGAGGTTCGCAAGAGCGGCGTGAGTCGAGGCGAGTTTGCCCGTGATCACGCCCGAGTCGTGCATTCGTCGGCGCTACGCAGGCTAGGCGCAAAGACCCAGGTGCTCAGCCCGAGCGGTGGCGACTTCGCCCGCACCAGGCTCACACATTCGTTAGAAGTGGCGCAGATTGGCCGCGAGATGGCCTGGGACCTCGGCCTAAACCCAGATCTCGTCGACATGGCATGCCTCGCGCACGACTTGGGGCATCCACCGTTCGGTCACAACGGCGAGAAAGCGCTCAACTCGTGGGCACAGAACTTCGGCGGTTTCGAGGGTAACGCTCAGACCCTGAGATTGCTGACTCGTATCGAGCCGAAAGTGCTCGCGCCCGATGGCAACTCGGTCGGGCTCAACCTCACTCGCGCGAGCCTGGACGCATCCTGCAAGTACCCTTGGCTTCGCAGCGAAGGCAAGGCTGAGGCCGGTTCAGACGGCTCAACTAAGTTCGGTGTTTACGAGGACGACCTCGAGATCTTTGAATGGATGCGCCAGGGCGCTCCAGCGAGGCAGAAATCCGTAGAGGCTCAGGTCATGGATTTCGCCGACGACGTCGCCTACTCGGTGCACGACTTCGAGGACGCCATTGTTTCTGGCTACGTTGACGTGAGGGCGCTCAATGATTCGGCGTTTGAGTGGGAGCTGCTGCAGAAGATTGCCGAATGGAATGGCCACCAGATTGCGGTCGACGAGTTACGCGAGTCGCTAGCGGCGCTTCGTGACGAGCCGTATTGGGTCTTTGACTACGACGGTTCGACAGGCGCTCAGGCAAAACTCAAGAACCTCACCAGCGCGCTTATTGGTCGGTTCGTCAGTGCCACTACCAGGTCAATCGTTGACCTTTCTGCTGCCGCATCCCTTGCTAGGTTTGGTTCGACCATCTCGGTTCCCGCATCGGTCCGTGCCGAGATTGCCGTGCTAAAGGGCATAGTTTCCGCGTTTCTTATGTCGCACGAAAGCCGACGCCCGTTCTACGAGTGGCAGCGAGCCCTGCTGATCGAACTTGCGGATGCGTTGCTCTCATCCAACGGGGCAAATCTCGACCCCTACTTCCAGGTGATTTGGTCAGCTGCGCATGACGAGGTGGCCAAGCACCGCGTCATTGTCGATCAGATCGCCTGCCTCACCGACCAGAGTGCGCTGCAGTTGCACCATCGACTTGTTGGATCCAAGGCCTAAGCCCGGCGCGCCTAGGATTTAGACATGCCCATCGCGAAGAACAAAGAGGAACTGAGGCAGC
>CAYTNT010000054.1:0-7214 GCA_964439235.1 uncultured Rhodoluna sp.
CCCGTTTAGCACCGAGTAGCTTAAGCTGAGTCGTTCGCTCGGTGGCTTTGGAGAGTCTGCTTCGGCAATCACCGAGCCTTGATTCTGCAACTGCTCGTGACCTGGAAAGAGCGATGCCACGTGGCCGTCTGGCCCCATGCCCATGAGAGCAAATTCGAAAACAGGATTCCACTCCTGTAAGTGCGCCTCAAACTCGCTGCGTGCCTCGTCAAGCGTCAAACCTTCGCTAGATGACGGAAACTCGTGCAGGTTCTCGAACGGAACCTCGATGTTCGCGAGCAGGGCATCCCAAGCTTGGATGAAGTTTCGAGCCTGCGAGTCCTGATCGACAAAACGCTCGTCGCCCCACCAGAAATGCACCTTTGAGTAGTCAATGCCATCTCTGGCTGGGTGATCCGACCACTTCGCCAGGGTCAAGATGCCTACGGTACCGCCGGTCAGAGCGATGTGCACCGTATCCGCGGATGCGGTGAGCTCGGCGAGTCTCTCGAGCGCTGCGTGTGCGGCGGCCTCGGCTACTGCTTCAGGAGTCTCGAAGCGGTGGATGAGATTCTCAGTCACTTGGATCTCCTGTTGGGGATGAGGCTCAGGGTTGGCTTGGGTTCGGTTGCGGATTTACGGGTGCGTTGCCCAGACTAGGCGGTCTTGAAGGTCTTGATTACCTTGCCAAACAGGTCGTCGGGGTCGAGTCGACGCATGTCCTCGCTCAGGCAATCCCGAAGGGATCTTCTCGGCAGGCTTACTTCGCGCATCGGCTGGGTGGGTTGAATCAACGTTGCGATGTCTGGAACACGACGCACAATCTCGATATCGCCGCTGGTTCGCTGCAACTTCACGCCCTTGATGCCGTTGCCGGTTGAGCCGCGCTCGACCCTAACCACTTCGACATCCACCTTGAGCTTGAGTTTGAGCCATGCTGCCAAGAGGTCGGTGCTTGGCGAATCAACGGCTCCGGTAACGACCGCGCCAACTACCGGATCAAACGGCGGCTGGTCGAGAATCGCGGCAAGCTGCTGACGCCACAGGGTGAGGCGAGTCCAGGCGAAATCACTGTCGCCGGGAGTGTAGGTGTTTGCCAGATTGGTCAAGAATGCGCGGTGGTCGAGCGCTGATGCAGCATCTGTGATGCGACGCGTCGCAATCGCGCCAATTTGCGATTTGGCCGCATGCGCCGGGGCGTCAGCGGGCCACCAGGCCACGACCGGGGCATCGGGAAGCAATAGACCCGTGATAAGACTCTCGGGCTGGTCAGAGACCTCACCGTAAGCTCTCAGGATGATGACCTCGGATGCGCCAGCGTCGCCGCCGATGCGAATCTGAGCGTCGAGTCGATCCTCTGCGGCACCTTCGGCACCTTGGGTCTGCGTGAACGCGTCATCCTCGGCCAGCACGATAACGCGGCAAGGGTGCTCGTGCGAGGACTCGTTGGCTGCCTTGATGGCATCCTCGAGGCCTGAGAGTGTGGTCTGAATAACCAGGGTCAGTACGCGGCCGAGAGCGACAGCGCCGCCTTGCTCGCGAATCTGCACCAGCTGCTTAGAAACCTTGCTGATGGTTGTGTTTGGCAGATCGACAATCACGGAATTCTCCAAGCTCGGCCATCGGCCGCCATCATTTTGTCTGCCGAGGACGGCCCCCAGCTGCCAGGACGATACTGTTCGACCGGCGCATCCTGCTTAGCCCAGTAGTCGAGGATCGGGTCGAGAATCTTCCAGGACAGTTCAACCTCTTCGTGGCGCGGGAACAGGGGAGGGTCACCGAGCAAGACATCGAGGATGAGTCGCTCATAAGCCTCAGGCGATGCCTCGGTAAAGGCGTGACCGTAACCGAAGTCCATGGTCACGTCGCGCACCTGCATTCCGACACCCGGCACCTTTGAGCCGAAGCGAATCGTGACACCCTCATCGGGTTGAACGCGAATAACCAGAGCGTTCTGCCCGAGGGCCGAGGTTTGAGCCTCCTCGAACAGTTGCTGTGGCGCACGCTTGAAAACCACGGCGATCTCAGTCACGCGGCGACCGAGTCGCTTTCCAGCACGCAGATAGAACGGCACACCCGCCCAGCGGCGAGTGTTGATGTCTAGCCGCATGGCCGCATAGGTTTCGGTGGCCGACTCAGGGTTCATGCCCTCTTCCTCGAGGAAGCCCAGCACCTTGTCGCCACCCTGCCAGCCGCCAGCGTACTGGCCGCGAGCGGTGTGCTTGCCTAAATCCTTAGGAATGGTGACTGCCGAAAGAACCTTCTCCTTCTCAGCGCGCAGATCTGCCGCATCGAATGACACCGGCTCTTCCATCGCGGTCAGCGCCAAGAGTTGAAGCAGGTGGTTCTGGATCACGTCGCGTGCTGCACCGACACCGTCGTAGTAGCCTGCACGCCCGCCAACACCGATGTCCTCGGCCATAGTGATCTGGATGTGATCGATGTAGTTAGCGTTCCAGAGTGGCTCGAACATCTGGTTCGCGAAACGCAGGGCGAGAATGTTCTGCACAGTCTCTTTGCCCAGATAGTGATCGATTCGGAACACAGCATCCGCAGGGAACACGGTTTCGACGACCGCGTTAAGCTCGCGAGCTGACTTCAGGTCATGCCCGAACGGTTTCTCGATGACTACGCGACGGAACTGATCCTTTGCTGGGGATGCCAAACCCGAACGTGAGAGCTGCTGGCAAACCTGCTCGAAGGCCTTCGGTGGAATCGACAGGTAGAACGCGTGATTACCGTTTGTTCCGCGCTCCGCATCCAGCTTCTCGATGGTCTGCTTCAAGCGATCAAAGGCTTCGTCATCACCAAACTCACCCGATACAAAGCGAATACCCGATGCGAGCTGCTGCCAGACTTCCTCGCTGAACGGGGTGCGGGCATACTGCTTTACCGAGTCGTGCACGACCTTTTCGAAATCCTGATCTGCCCAGTCGCGACGGGCGAATCCCACCAGTGCGAAACCGGGCGGAAGGAGTCCTCGGTTAGCCAGGTCGTAAACAGCCGGCATGAGCTTCTTGCGCGACAGATCACCGGTCACGCCAAAGATCACGAGACCCGACGGGCCCGCGATGCGATTGAGGCGGCGGTCGTCGGGGTCGCGCAGCGGGTTGTGTCCGGCGCTCAGCTTTACAGGGCTCAAGATTCTCCTCGATTAGACGGCCGCGGCAATAGCCGCAAGACCCGCTTCTACGTCTTTGAGTGTGAGGGTCAGCACGGGGCGACCAAGCGCAGCGAGGACGCTTGCGTCACCTGCAGCCTGAGAGGCAATCAGTTCGCCGAAGCTGAAGTTGCGACCGGGCACAGCAATGTCGGTTGCCGATTCTGCCACGATCTGCAAGAAGATACCCTGCCTCGGGCCACCCTTGTGGTACTGACCGGTCGAGTGCAGGAATCGCGGGCCCCAACCGAAAGTCACCGGGCGTCGGGTGGCAATTGCGAATCGCTCGCGAAGATCCTGCGCCGAGGCGGCCGATTCACGATCGAGGTACGCGTGGATTGAAACGTATCCCGAATCGGTATCGAGCGTACGCAAGAAGACCTTCAGAGCGCCCTCAACCGAAGTGGCACCCGCCAAGTCAAGGTTCTGCTCGCGAACTTCAACGGCTCCGGCGGTAAAGCTCGGCGCTGGGATTTCCGCACGCGATTCGAGCATGCCTCGAGCCGCAATCTTGGCCGACTCAACGTCAGGCTGGTCGAACGGATTGATTCCGATCAAGCGGGATGCGATTGCTGTCGCGTATTCCCAAAGCAGGAACTGTGCACCTAACGGACCAGATACGGTCACCTCGTCGTAGCCTGCAGTGGTCGCATCGGCGACGATGCGCACGGCAAGCAGATCAGCCAGTCCCGAGTTGAATTCGGCGCTGTTTGGCTCTAGCGCCAGTGGCAGGATGCCCTTGCCCTGCTTTCCGGTTGACTCGGCGATCAGCTGCTCGGCCCAGTCGCCGAAGCCCACGATTGCGGCACCATCGACGGCGATGCCGATTTTGTCGCGAAGACCGTACTCGCCAGGGGTCTTGGCTAGTGCAGCACCGAGCACCAAAGCCGGATTCTCTGGCGAATCTGATGCCAGAAGTTCGCCTACAGCCTGAGCCTCAGCCAGTAGGCCGGCGATGTCGGCGCCCGCAAGACCCGAAGGCACCAGACCGAAAGCGGTCAAGGCACTGTATCGACCACCGACGGTCGGATCAGCATTGAAGATTCGGTACCCATCGGCCTTCGCCGCGGCCTCCATAGGGGAGTTGGGGTCGGTGACAATCACGATACGGTCGGTCTTGTCGATGCCGGCATCCGTGAATGCCTGTTCGAAGGCACGCTTCTGCGAATCGGTCTCAACGGTCGAGCCTGATTTTGAAGACACGACAACCGCGGTGCCCTGCAGATTCTCTTTCAGAGCCGCGGCAACCTGGTCCGGATTGGTCGAGTCGAGAACGACCAGTTCAACACCGGCAGTGCGCGTGATTACCTCTGGTGCAAGCGAAGAACCGCCCATGCCACACAGCACGAAGCGGTTGATGCCCTTCGCGGCGAATTCAGCCTTGAGGGCCAGGATCGGCTCGACCAGGGGAGCACTGTCGGCGGCAGATGAGACCCAGCCGAGGCGAATTGAGGACTCAGCCTCTGCGTCTTTACCCCAGAGCGTGAAGTCCTTAGCCGCGATGCGGCTGGCAACCTTGTCTACGATTAGCGTCGGCAAAAACTCGTCGACCGCTGCCGATACCGAACCGCCGGTGATTACTTTGAGCTGTGACATCTTTGCACCTACTTTGAAGCCGTCAGAGCTTGGTCAACCGATTCGACCAATTCGTTCCAAGAGACGATGAACTTGTCGACGCCCTCGGTCTCGAGCAGATTGGTAACGTCATCGTAAGAAACGCCAACCGAAGCGACCTTGTTGAGTACTTCGGCCGCAGCGGCGTAGTGCGCGGTAATCGAGTTGGCCGGAACGACGCCGTGATCGTAAACGGCTTCCATGGTCTTCTCTGGCATGGTGTTCACCAGCTGAGGAGCAACCAACTCTGTCACGTACAGGGTGTCTGAAAGGTTCGGGTCCTTTACGCCGGTGGATGCCATCAGCGGACGCTGAACGTTTGCACCTGCCGCGGCGAGCTCGCTCCAGTCGCTGGAGGCGAACTCCTGCTCAAATACCTGGTAGGCAAGGCGGGCATTTGCCAGAGCAGCCTGGCTCTTCAGCGCGAGAGCCTGCTCTGAGCCAATCGCAAAAAGACGCTTGTCGATTTCGGTATCGACACGTGAAACGAAGAACGAGGCGACCGAGTGGATCTTTCTCAGGTCGTGGCCATTGGCCTTTGCTTTTGCGATGCCAGCTTTGTAGGCAGCGATCACCTCACGGTAGCGCTGCAAAGAGAAGATCAGGGTGACGTTTACCGAGATTCCCGCCGCGATAACTTCGGTGATCGCCGACAGGCCCGGCTTGGTCGCCGGAATCTTGATCATTACGTTCTCGCGGTTGACCGCCGCAAAAAGTTCCTTCGCCTGAGCAATCGTGCCGGCTGCATCATTAGCAAGGCCTGGCTCCACTTCAATCGAGACGCGACCGTCGAATCCATTCGTGCTCGAGTAGACCTCGGAAAAGATGTCGCAGGCTTCTGCCACATCCTGGGTGGTGATTGCAAAGATTGCCTCTGCGGCCGATTTGCCCTCGGCAGCGAGTTGAGCAATCTGTTCGCCGTATCCCTCGCCCTTGCCAATCGCGGCGGCAAAGATAGTCGGGTTTGTGGTGACGCCAGAAACCGAACGGTTGGTGATCAGATCACGAAGAGCTCCTGATCGGATGCGCGTGCGCGACAGGTCGTCGAGCCAGATGCTGACGCCATTCGCGGCGAGTTGTGCTAGCGGGTTAGTCATGTTTTTGCCTCTTCTGAGTAATTCTTTGATTAGTTCTTACCGAGCAATTGCTTGGCTGTAGAGATTACGTTTTCGGTGGTCATGCCGAATTCGCGGAACAGGGTCTTGTAGTCGGCCGAGGCGCCAAAGTGCTCGATCGAGACGTGAGCCTGGGCATACTTCGACCAGCCGAGGGCTAGACCCGCCTCGACCGAAACGGTCGGCGTGCCAGCCGGCAAAACCTGCTGACGGTATGCGGAATCCTGCTCTTCAAACCACTCGATGCACGGAGCCGATACCACTCGGGTTGGAACACCCTGGGCCTCGAGCTGTTCGCGAGCGGCGACAGCCAACTGAACCTCTGAACCGGTAGCCAACAGAACGAGCTGCGGCTTGGCACCCGAAGCAGCATCCACGAGCGTGTAAGCGCCCTTGGCGGTGTTTTCAGCACCGGCAACAAATGCACCGGTCGAATCTGCCTCGCCCCGCTTGAAAACCGGGATGTTCTGTCGGGTAAGTGCGATTCCGGCTGGTCCCTGACGACGCTCGAGCATGGTCTTCCAGGCGTAGGCGGTCTCGTTGGCGTCGCCGGGACGCACGATGTCTAGGCCAGGAATCGCGCGCAGAGTTGACAGCTGCTCGATTGGTTGGTGGGTTGGACCATCTTCACCTAGGGCGACCGAGTCGTGAGTCCAAACGAAGATGCTTGGCACCTTCATCAGCGCAGCGAGGCGAACCGCTGGGCGCATGTAATCACTGAAGATGAGGAACGTGCCACCGAAGGCACGGGTGTTTCCGTGCAACACGATGCCGTTTAGGATCGCACCCATCGCGTGCTCGCGAATGCCGAAGTGCAGAACCCGACCGTATGGGTCGCCTGACCACTCGTGAGTCGACCACTCTGAAGGAACGAAGGATTTGGCCCCGTTGATGGTGGTTAGGTTCGACTCAGCAAGATCGGAAGAACCACCCCACAGTTCTGGCATGACCGCCGCAATGGCGTTGATTACCTTTCCTGAAGCTGCGCGGGTCGAAACCTCGGTGCCGCCCTCGAACTTCGGCAGCGACTGCTCGAGCCCGACAGGTGCGTCACCTGACTGAACTCGATCGAACAGTGCCTTGCGCTCTGGGTTGGCCGCGGCCCACGCGTCAAACTTGGCCTGCCATTCGGCGCGAACGGCATTGGCGTGCTGCTGATAGCCGCGAGTGTGCTCGATGACCTCTGGAGCTACGTCGAAAGTCTTCTCTGGGTCGAAGCCCAGAACGGTCTTCAATGCGGCAAGTTCTTCGGCACCGAGGGCCGAGCCGTGAATCTTGCCCGAGTTCTGCTTCTTCGGTGAAGGCCAACCGATGATGGTGCGCAAGGTAATCAGCGAAGGCTTATC
>CAYTNT010000055.1:0-2983 GCA_964439235.1 uncultured Rhodoluna sp.
GCCCAGATCTCTGGGGTGTGGTCAAGCGGTTGGTAGCCGCCTGCTCCGCCGATTAGCACTCGTCCGTCGCAGAACTCGCGAGCCAGCTCGCCGACTCGGGTCGCCGCGTATTCGAACCCGGCATAGGTGTACCGGTTCGAGATGCCGAGGTTGTTTGCACCCTGGTGTCCGTCTGCCCCGGCCGCGACCAGAATCACGTCGGGCTTGTAGCCTTCGATCACCTTGACTGCCTCGTCGATTGCCCAACGGAATGCGTCGTCGCCATCGGTTGGCGTGACGCACCAGTTGTAGCTGTGACCCTCGGGGTTGTGCACGGTGTGGCGTTCGCGCTTCGAGGCATCCATCATCTGCGGGTCGTTCGGGAAAGTCGAACCATTGTGGATGCTCAGCACCGGGATACCCGAACCCTTCAGGTCGTGAAACACTCCATCGCCAGCGTGGATGTCCCAGTCGATATAAAGGGGACGCAAACCCGCCTGCTGCAGCTCGAGCGCGGCCCAGCCCATGTCGTCAAAAACACAGAACCCTGAGGATGCGCCGCGGCGCGCGTGATGTTTCGCGCCCTGCGGGTTGAACCCCACCTTGATCTGGCCGGCGAGCAGTTCGTCGACCAGGCGCACGGTGCCACCGAACATCGCAACCGCGACTCGAGCGTTTTCGGGGTTTGGCCCGTACCACTCGCCCGAAACGTGGTTGTTCACCACGGCGTGGATGTGCTCGGGGGTTGCAGCTTGCGCAAGGGCATCCCGAACGCGTGCCTCGGTGTCGGCCGAGATCGGCTCTTCGACCCGAACGCCTTCGATGCGCTCGACGAGCTTTTCGGTTGCCAGCTTGGCTCGCACCGGGTTGGTGGGGTGTCCACCGTCGCCCGAGCCGAGCTTCCAACCTAGATAAATGTCACCGTAGGTGACCAGCAATGGAGTCGTCACTAGGTAACCACCTCTACTTTCTGTCCTGTTTTTCCAGTTCTTGCGTCTTCGTCTTCGACGGCCAACATGACCGACCAAACGCGACCGAGTTCGTGTGCAAATTCGTGACCGCGGGTGTCAAACACGCGGCTCTTGAAGTTGCGGTAGTCGATCTGGCTGGCCTCATCGGCAAGCCAGGCCGCAAAGGCATCCTTCGAAATGAAGACGCGATACGGGTAGTCGCCGTCTGGTGATCGAAGGATTGGCTCACCGGTGGCGGCCGAAACCGCCACCAGCGAAACCTTGTCGCGTGCCCGAACGGACACGTTCTGCGGGTTGTGTCTGTCTTCGACGGCTGACACAAAGCCGGTTTCAGTGAAGATCCACATGGGCGGCTCCTAGAAACGCTTCTTGCGGTCGTACTCGCGCTCGAGCTTGCTGGCCAGCATCGACTTGGCGAGCAGGTCGGCGTCGAGCATCGAGTTCATGGTGAGTTCGTCGATCTGTGAGGCGAAACGAGCCAGGTTGCGCGAGGTCAGACCCATGCGGCTCAGCTCGGCGAGATCCAGGTTGAGGCGGTCGAGAAGTGCACGGGCCTCACGCTCACGACCCGCCTGCAGCAGCTCGTAGATGAGCTCCTTGTCTTTCTGCAGACGCAGGTCGCGAAGCTCGGCCACAACGTCTGGGTTGCGACGCGGTTCGCGCCAGCGGGCTGCCGGAACAACCTCGACCTCGTGGATGCGCTCGAACTCAACGCGGTTCATCGTGTTGCCGTCGGTGTAGCTCACTCGGATGCGAATCGCCTGAACGTGCTGACCGACCAGGTTCGGTGCCGCGCTGAGCTTGAACTCGAACGCGATGTTCTTCTCTTGGCCCGCCGTCAGATCGCCAACGACTGCAATCGCGCGGCAGTCGCGACGGTTCAGCTCGTTGACCTTGGTGAAGCAGCGAACGCGTGCGTCGTAGCCGGTGAACGGGTTGAGCAACTCGACCTCGATGCGAGTGTCGAGCATCGTGCGAGCGTTCAGATCCTCGATCTCGGCGCGGATTGCGGTGGCAGCCTGAGCGTTCTGGAGCGCAGCGGCGTGGTTTCCGCGACCGTTCTCAGAAAGTGCAACAAGGATGCGCTCGTCGTATCCCTCACCGATTCCGATGGTGGCAGTCGTGATGCCGCGCTCGTAAGCGTGCGCCGCAAACAGTCCAAGGTCACCCGGGTTGGTGTTGCCTGAGTTCGCTTGACCATCGCTAAGCAGAATCACCAGAGCGTCACCCGATTCGCTGCCGCGACGGTCGGCCTCCTCGATGCCTAGGCGCAGGCCTGCCTCGAGGTTGGTGTTGCTGTCGGCGTGAATGCCCTCAACCTGGTAGCGGTATTCCGCCACTGCACTTTCGTTGAAGCGGGTTAGTGGCAAGACAACGCGGGCTTCTGAGCTGAAGGTGACGATGCCGAGCGAGTCGCCAGCGCGGAACTTAGGTAGCTGCTCGATGATGGCGCGCTTGACGATGTCGAGACGGTGCCCCTGCATCGAACCTGAGTTGTCGATCACAAAAATGACTGACTTGTTTGGACGCTGCGGTGCGTTGATCGAGGCGACCAACTCCGGAGCTGAGAGCTCGACTAGTGCGCCGAGCGTTGTGCGCGACTCGGCCTTGGCCTTGTCGTGCTCGAATTTGATGTCGGTGGTCACGGTTATCGTGTCCTATCTGCGAATTGATCGCCTGGAGTTGGACGCCTAGCGGTTGCTGTGCGTGTTATTCGCGCAAATCAACTTGTTTTTTGTTGAGTTACTTTCATAACAAGAAGAGATTAGAGCATACCTCCGACATTTATCAACACAAATTGGCAAATTTGTTTGTTTTTTGCGTAAGATAAAGCAAAAGGAGCTACTAATGGATGACTTTCTGACACCAGGCGATTACGTCGCTCGCCCAGCAATGGCAGTGAATTTGGTGATTTTCACGCTCGCCGACACCAGAGATCTAGAGCAGTTGGCTCAACTCGAATTTGTTAATGGACCCGGCCTCGAATCGGCGAGTCTCAAGTTCGAAAAGCCGATTAAGCACGGTTGGTCGCT
>CAYTNT010000055.1:3083-4912 GCA_964439235.1 uncultured Rhodoluna sp.
CTCGGCGGCCCAGAGCGCGTTGGTCTCGAGCTGGTCAACTCTGAGTGGCTGATGGAAAACGAGTTCGCTCACCTGCTCGAAGATCACGACGGTTTGTGCCGCTTCGGCGGTCGCCTGTTGCCGAGCCCCGGCCGCAACCACACCCGGGTGCCGAGCACCGAAGCCCCCGGCAATCACGGCAGGCGCATCCTCGCATTCGACGCCGACGACATGGTGTTCGCCGCCTGGCGCAAGCTGCGCTATGCGTTCACTGGGCCGCTGGATCCTTTCCGCTTCCTGAAGGCGCGCGTGTTTTCGGAGCCTTTCCGCTTCAGTGACCTCAAGGCATTCCACGATGTTGCTCGCGGTGAAATAACCCAGCGGGATGCGTTCAAGCGCAGCATCATCAACCGCAACTTCGTTACCGAGTCGAGCGACATCGACAAGTCGCGTCGCGGCAAGCCAACCAACCTGTGGATGATGTCTGGCGACATCGAAAAGTCTCTCTACGAGCCAGAGCGTAAGCAGCCCGAAGACGACCTGTTTCGCTAGCCTTCCTGCGCTTCTGCTTAGTGCCAGTAGCCACCCGGTAGCTCGCCCAGTTCCTCCTGTTGCTTCACAACTTTCTGTTCGTGGGTCGTGAGCGACTGAACCGTTGACTTGATGACGCGGTTCATTCGGGCCATTGACTCGAAGTCCTCGGTGGTCTCGTAAACGCTCTTTGCCTTCTCGGCTTCGCGTGCGGCTGGCTCGATCTCACCGAGCGCTTGCAGGGCCTGGCATTTGAGTTCGTGCAACTGCGCACTGATCCAATAGGCATCCAAGCTTTCTGGAAAATCAAACTCGGGCAAAACCTTTGAACCGTCTGGTTCGATCTTGCAGAGAAGCTGATTCGCCATCACGAGCGACTCGGTGTGACGCTCGCTCGCCTCGTAAGCTCGAGCGAGCGCGAATACCTGCCGGATCCAGCCCTCTTCCTCTGGCTGCCAAGTGTCGAGTGGAAGCCCCTCGAGTTCAGATAGAGCCAGCGAGTAAGAGCCGGCCTGGATGTGCAGCTCACCGAGGCGCAAGCGCAGTTGATCGGTTTCGCCGAGAATTGGAACCCGCGTTGAAGTCTCTAGCGCTTTTTTCACATAATCGATTGCTGCCAGCCAGTCGCCTTCGCGCTCGAATGCCTCTGCAGTCAGTAGGTGGACTTCGTGAAGGCTGTACCGGCGCGAGAAGTTTTCTGGGGCGGTGACTTCAAGCTTTCGAAGGATCTTTCGAGCCTCTTCGAAGTTGCCAACGGCTAGGTGAAACCGAGCGCGTTCGATGTTGACCAGGCCAAGCATGGCCGCATCGGCACGATCTCGACCGATGTCACGCAGCGCTTCGAGGCCCTTGATTGTGTCCAAGGTTGGGTTGGTGCGGGTTTGGTAAGCCAGTAGCAGCACATCCATGAACTCTTGTGCAAACGGGTGGATTGCTAGATCTAGGCAGGCCTCAAGTTTCTCGAAGATCTGCGGCAGTTCATCCAGCTGGTTGTTCTTTAGTCGCAGCCAGGCTTTTTCGAGATAGGCATCAACCATCGGGCGAACGTGGTTGAACTTGACGGCGATTTCGTAAGCCTCGTCGAGGCACTCATCGGCCTCGGCGAACATGTTGAGTGCGTCATAACTGCGAACGATCTGCATGTAAAGGCCGAACAACTGCATCGAGCCCGGAGTCAACTGCTTGGCCTCTTCGATCGCCTCGGTCAAGTATTCGATTGCCTCAAGGTCGTTTTGCTGACGGCGCGAAATCGACGCCAGATTGCTGAAACACATCGGTAATGCATCGTGTGCGGCGGATGCGTCACGCGCGTGTCTCAC
>CAYTNT010000055.1:5012-6971 GCA_964439235.1 uncultured Rhodoluna sp.
TTAGTATGCGACCACCCTCCGACATTTATTTGCATGTCTGATTCATCGGCGTTGCTCACAGGTTTTTGCACAGGGATGCGTTGCAGGATGAGTGTCAGGCTCGTTTATGTCAACTCGGCACATAAATGTCAGACCCCATTCTTAGTCTGATGCTCCGGATCACGATCACTAGACAGTAGGGGGAGCCATGGTAACTCAAATCCAAACCTCGAACCAAGTTGAAGAACTGGCGTCGATACTAAAGAACCCGAGACGAACTCGGGTGGCTTGCGTGGTCAGCATCGGACAAGCTGAGGAACAGCCTGGCTTCGATCTTGCGGCGATTGAAGAAGATGCCGGCGAGGTTTGCGATTTCTATGTAATCAAAACGGGTGATCTAACCCGCGAACTAATGGGCCTCCTTCCCGATAACACGCATGTTTACGGCGGAGCCGCGAGAGCGTACTCAGCCGATTTCGCATCCAGCTCAAATGCCAGCCAACTGCGCTACCCAATTCCTCCTGTTCAGCTAGCCAAGGCCACGGCTAACCTTCTCCGCGACATCTGGGGGTTTGCCAACTCTGCAGGCCTAATTGCTAGACCAGCACCCAACCTCAAGCCCGAAAAAGTCAAGGTCAGCCAAATTTACGGAGGCGATGTTGCTGTCTTGAAGCGAGCAAATGGCGAATTCATTTCGTTGCGAGCAGAAGCGCTGTTTCCAGGCATTTCACTCAATCAAGTCCTTACGGTCGGGCAAGAGCTAGAAGGCGTCTATGACCCAACCAACAAGGCGTTCGCTCTGCCCACCCAAAACCCAACCATCGACGAACTCGTGGCGCACTTCGGAATCAACTCGGTCACGCTCGGCCTAGTTCGAGAGACCACTAGAAAATCTGCCGTAGTCGCGCTCCACCCGAACTTGACTTTTGAAGTCCTCAAAAAGGAAATCACTGGCAACGAACTAGACGTCGTCTCTGATTACTTGCGCATCGGTCAGGTTTATCCATTCCGCCTGTATCGCAATCCACAGGGCCACATTCGACTTCGCTGCGATGACATCGAAGATGACGAAGATTTGATTCCTGCGGTCTCGTTGATCCCTGGCGGCCTTCCATGGCTCGAGGAAGGCATTGGTGTCGTTGGCGAAGAACCGGCCGTAGCACCAATCGAGGTGGTCATCGAAGAGATGGCTATGCAGAGCGAAGCTGAGGTCGAGGCCATGGTGCGGGCGGCTGTCGAGGAGGCGCTTGCCAAACAAGCAGCGGAATTCGCCTCCGCTACTCCAAAACCCAACGACAGTCGTGCCGTGAATCGTGAACTGGCGCAAAACGACTTCGTGATCACTGCCATGCGCGGAAGAATTCTCGCCGAACAGGCTAGAACGCAAAAAGCATACGACGATGCGCAGGCCTTGGCTGCAGAACTCAACGACGTTTCCAGAGAGTTCGCAGCCCTTCAGGAGTTGAGTCGCGAGCAGGGTGCCGAGCTCAGCAGACTCAAGAAAGACAAGCGTGCCGGCGGCCAACGGTTAGAACGCGACCCGTGGACATCTCGGGCGCAGTTTGAGTCAGATGCCGATTGGCTGCGCGAGGAAGTGCGCAGGCACTGGATTGACACCTACAAGCCGGCCGATCGCAAGCAGTTCAATTTAGAGAAGAACACCTGGAGTTTTGGAAAGCACTTCTTCGACGACTTCAACGAGCAGAAACTTGACGCGACCAAACTGCGCAAAGTCATCCGAACGATCGTCGAGCTTGTCTCGAACCGCAACGCTGGTCCGCGTGCGACAGAGTCGCACCCACTAACCGACAACTTCAAGGGCCAGATTCGTCGCGAGCTTGCGGGCCAGGAGGGCGGCGCAATGCGCATGTATGTAGAAGAAAACACTCCAGGTGCGATGCGCCTGCACTACTGGAAGCTCGATGCCGGGGGTTACGAACTGGACGGGGTCGAGATTCACGACACCTTCAAGATGCGCAG
>CAYTNT010000056.1:0-6804 GCA_964439235.1 uncultured Rhodoluna sp.
GCGTCCGCACCCATACGAGTTCGAGCTCTACTTCGGCGTCTAAGCCAAACAACGAAAAAAGGGTCGCACTTCTGGTGCGGCCCTTTTTTCTTTACTGCTCTGATGCGTTAGTCGGTGGCCTGATAAAAAAGGCGCTCAAAGACCGCTCGCGCTCTGCGCGTCACGGCCAGGTATTCTTGCTCGAATTCGGTGGCACTACCGGCTGGATACTCGAGAATCCTTGCCATACCCTCAAGTTGCCTGCGATCGGATGGTAAGACATCGGTGCGCTTATTCGCCCAAAGCACGGAAGCAGATCGAGCTCGCGACGCTAGCAGCCATGCCTCGGAGAGAGTTGACGCATCCTGTCGATCAATCAGTCCAGCTGTAACGGCGTTGTCGAGAGCCTCAAGAGTCGAAGGCGTTCGAATTGAAGGATGCGCTGCGCCGTGCTGTAGCTGCAGCAACTGCACAAGCCACTCGACATCGCTCAGCGACCCGCGGCCAAGCTTGAGGTGTCGTTTCGGGTCGGCTCCTTGCGGCAGGCGTTCGGTCTCTACCCTCGCCTTGATGCGACGCACTTCGAGAATCGCGGCGGCGCTCAAGTTTTGCGGGTAGCGATACTTGTCGATTAGCCGTGTGAAGGCTTCGCGCAACTGTTCTGAGCCCGCAATTACACGAGCGCGCAGTAGGGCCTGTGCTTCCCAGGTATCAGACCAGCGCTCGTAGTACGAGGCATAGGAGTCGATTGTTCTGGCAATTGCGCCCTTCTTGCCCTCTGGTCTCAGGTCCAAATCCAGCTCGAACTCGAGCACCGGATCCACGCAAAGTCGACGCAACTCATTGATGATCCGCTCGGCAACTCGCTGCGCGTCCTCCGCGGTCACTCCAGTTTGCGGTTGGTGTACGAACATGACGTCCGCGTCAGAGCCAAAGCCCAGTTCCGCCCCACCGAAGCGACCCATGGCGACCACCGCGAAGTCGAGTATTTCGCTGGTTGGACGTTCGGCGATTTCGGCATCCTTGAAGGTAAGAACACAGTTCAAGATGCCCCGCAGGAAGCTTTCGGTGAGGTCGGTGATGCCTCGTTCGACATCGCGCAACTTGAGCGTGCCAAGAACTGCACCCATAGCGATGCGAAGGGTCTCTCGCCGTCTGATGTGCCGAATCGCGGTAGCCGCGGCATCGATGTTCTCGTGGCGCGAGCTTATGGCCTCGATCTCGGATTCAATCTCAGCCAGGCTCTGCGGAACCAGATCCTCTTCGCGCTCGAACCAGGCCGCTGCTTCGGGGATGCGTTCGAACAGCTCGGTGGCCAGGCGCGAATTCGCCAGGACCTGGGTCATGCGCTGGGCAGCCCCGGAAGAATCGCGAAGCATGCGCAGATACCAGTGCGACTCCCCCAAATCCTCGCTGAGTCGCCTGAAGGCAAGAAGCGCCGAGTCGGGATCGGTTCCCTCTGAGAACCACTGAATCAGCACTGGCAAAAGCTGCTTTTGAATTGCAGCGCGACGTGACAACCCGGAGGTCAGTGCGCGAATGTGCACCAGAGCGCCGTCTGGGTTGGCGAACCCGATTGCGCGTAGGCGATCCTTGGCCTGATCATTCGAGAGTTCGAGGGCGTTCTCGTCGAGTTTGGCAACCGCGGAGAGCAGCGGTCGATAGAAGATTTGCTGATGCAGCGAACGAACATCCTGCTTGACAGATTGCCAGTGCCGCTGCAAATCCTCAGCGGTCCACTTGGGATTGATAGCGCGGGCGATCGCACGCTGCGCCGTCTCTGATTCGGGCATCAAGTGAGTTCTGCGAAGTTGAGACAGCTGGATGCGGTGCTCGAGAGTTCTCAAGAAGCGGTAGTGCTGTGCAAAACGCTCGGCGTCTGCTCGACTGACGTAACCACCAGCCATTAAGGCATCCAGCGCTGAAAGAGTGTCGCGTTGGCGAAGCGATTCATCGGTGCGACCGTGCACCAGTTGCAGCAGTTGAACGGTGAACTCGACGTCACGAAGGCCACCGGGCCCGAGCTTTATTTGGCGCTCGACCTCGCCAGCGGGAATGTGCTCCATCACACGCTCGCGCATCCGCTGGGCAGATTCGACGAAGTTGTCGCGACTCGCTGAGGCCCACACCATCGGGGCGAGCGAGTTGACGTAGCTCTGACCCAGATCCCAGTCGCCGGCCAGTGGACGCGCCTTGAGTAGCGCCTGAAACTCCCAACTCTCGGCCCAGCGTTCGTAGTAAGAGACGTGGCTGGCCAGGGTTCGAACTAACGCGCCGGACTTGCCCTCTGGCCTAAGGTTCGGGTCAACCTGCCAGAGCGGCGGTTCGACCGCTGTCGCATCCATCGCTCGCATCATGCGGGTGGCTAGCTTGGTGGCGATCTCGACAGCTCGCTGGTCGGTGGTTTCAGGTGACGCTGATTCGGCAACGTAAATCACATCTACGTCCGAGATGTAGTTGAGTTCGCGTGCACCGCATTTACCCATCGCAATCACGGCAAGTCGCGTGTCATCAACTTCGTGTGCATCAAACTTTCCGTGAGAATCGGTGAGTGCCAGCTCGGCCCTGGCAACCGCTAGACCTGCCTCGATTGCAGCGCCAGCCAGGTCGGCTAAAGCTGCAGCGACTTGAGCCAGCACCTCAGTCGGGTCGTTGGCAATCAAATCTGCGATGGCGATTCGACAGAGCTGTCGCCGATATTCGACTCTCAGGTCAACCCAAACCACCTGTGAGTCGAAACCCGGTTTGAGGCTCGGCTCAACGGCATCGACGAGCCGACGCGTCAGTTCATCCCTGGTTGGAAACCCGATGGACTTATCTTCGAACAGATCCAGGTTGCGCGGGTGACGCTCTAGAAAATCGGTCAGCGCACTCGAAGCCCCGAGTACGAAGCAGAGCCGTTGGGCCGAATCGTCTTTCTTCAGGAGTGCTTTGATTCTGACGGGATGCGCCTCGGCGAGCTTCACCAGTGCCAGAAGTGCAGCATCCGGGTCTGCCGACTTGGCGAGATAGGCAATCGCAGAGCGACCGGCATCCCCCACGAGTTTTACCAACTCGTCGAGTCGCCCCAGCGCTTCGGTCAGATTTACGAACCCGAACCGAGCAAGCTCGGAAAGACCACCGGGCCGTTCGGAATATGCCATGCGTTAGCTAGAGAACTTCGAAGTTCTGCTTCAGCTCGAACGGTGTTACCTGGGCTCGGTATTCGCTCCACTCACGACGCTTGTTTGCAAGTACGTAGCTGAATACCTCTTCGCCAAGGGTCTCGGCGGCGAGCTCTGACTCCTCGAGCTTGCGAATGGCGTGATCTAGCGATTGAGGCAGCGGCTGGATGCCCATCGCGCGACGCTCCGAGTCGCTGAGGTTCCAAACGTTGTCTTCGGTCTCGGCCGGCAACTCGTACTCGTTCTCGATTCCCTTGAGTCCAGCCGCGAGAATCAGCGCATAGGCAAGGTAAGGGTTCGCGGCCGAGTCGATTGCGCGATACTCGATGCGCGAGCTCTGACCCTTGTCTGGTTTGTAAAGCGGAACGCGAATTAGCGCAGAACGGTTGTTGTGGCCCCAGCAAACGAAACTCGGGGCTTCACCGCCACCCCAGAGTCGCTTGTATGAATTGACGTACTGGTTGGTAACAGCGGTGATCTCTGGCGCATGACGCAGCAGGCCGGCGATGAACTGACGCGCTGTCTTGCTCAGGTGATACTGCCCAGACGGCTCGAAGAAAGCGTTGGTGTCGCCTTCGAAAAGGCTCATGTGCGTGTGCATGCCTGAGCCGGGGTGCTCGGTGAATGGTTTTGGCATGAACGTCGCGTAGACGCCCTGCTCGATCGCAACCTCTTTGATGACCGTGCGGAAGGTCATGATGTTATCAGCCATCGTGAGCGCATCCGCGTAGCGCAGGTCAATCTCGTTCTGGCCAGGGCCACCCTCGTGGTGGCTGAATTCGACCGAAATTCCGAGCTGCTCGAGCATGGAAACTGCACGTCTGCGGAAATCGTGCGCGGTGCCACCTGGAACGTTGTCGAAATAGCCAGCCTTGTCTACCGGAATCGGACCCTCTGGCCCCAACTCGGCAGACTTCAGCAGATAGAACTCAATCTCTGGGTGGATGTAGAAAGAGAAACCCAGGTCGGATGCCTTTGCCAGCGCGCGACGCAGCACGTTGCGAGGGTCGGCCGCCGCGGGCTTTCCGTCGGGAGTGTTGATGTCGCAGAACATGCGGGCGGTCGGGTCGATCTCGCCACGCCATGGCAGGATCTGAAAGGTGCTCGGGTCTGGCATCGCAAGCATGTCGGCCTCATAGGTTCGGGCCAATCCTTCAATCGCCGAACCATCAAAGCCGAGCCCCTCAGCGAAGGCTCCCTCGACTTCGGCAGGAGCAATCGCTACTGACTTCAGGGTTCCTGCAACATCGGTGAACCAAAGGCGCACGAATTTGACGCCGCGCTCCTCGATTGTGCGCAGTACGAAGTCGGTTTGCTTATCCATTAGAGGTCCTCTCCTAACCTGCTATTAGGCTATCTGTTATGCCGAAACTTCGCCTCGCAATCGTGCAAACCAACCCGACTGTGGGCGATGTAACGAGCAACCTGAATCGCTGTTTTGAGCAGGTGGCAGAGGCCGCTTCAGCGGGCGCGAACCTGGTGCTGTTCGCCGAAATGGTTGCCACCGGCTATCCAATCGAAGACTTGGCTACCAGAGCCGCGTTCGTGGTTCAGGCACAGGATGCGGTTGCCGACATGGCCAAGCGACTCGATGCCGCCGGCTTGGGCGAAATCACCGTGGTAATCGGCCACCCGGCTCTAGCTGCCCAGCCGAACAACTGGGCGATAGCCCACAATCGGGCGAGCGTTCTGCGCCACGGGCGCATCCTGCACAGCTATGACAAACACCATCTGCCGAATTACGGGGTGTTCGATGAGTTCAGAAACTTCGTTCCGGCAGACGAGTTGCTGACCTTCGACTTGGCGGGATACAGGATCTCAGTGGTGATCTGCGAGGACATCTGGCAATCCGGCGGACCAGTCGCGCAGATCTCACAGCGGTCGACTGATTTGACTCTGGTGCTGAATGGCTCACCATTTGAGGCCGACAAAGATGACCGTCGCGTTTCACTGGTCTCAGCCTTGGCGAAATCCACGAACTCGGCCGTCGCATACTGCAATTTGGTCGGCGGGCAAGACGATTTGGTGTTCGATGGCGACAGTTTGTTCGCCACGGCAACCGGAGCAATCGTCGCTCGCGGAAGGCAGTTTGAAGAAGACCTGCTTCTGATTGACTTCGAATCAAGAAACCAGGCCTCGCTCACCGATTCGCCGCTAAATGAGCGTTCTGCCACCAACCTCGACAACCGGTGGCAGATTTGGAACGCCATCGTTACGGGACTCCGCGACTACGTCGAAAAGAATGGCTTCAAGTCGGTGATTCTTGGGCTCAGCGGAGGAATCGACAGCGCGGTTTGCGCCGCATTAGCGACGGATGCCCTTGGGCCGCATCGAGTGTTCGGAGTCAGCATGCCAAGCGAGTATTCGAGCGACCACTCAAAGATCGATGCCCACGACCTAGCGAAGCGACTGGGTATCAACATTCGCGAGGTTGCGATCAGCAAGGGTGTTGAACTGTTTGATGAACAGCTTGGCCTGACCGGATTGGCCGAAGAAAACCTTCAAGCAAGATTGCGCGGGCTCATCTTGATGAGCCTCAGCAACAAAGAAGGCCACCTGGTGCTCACCACCGGTAACAAGACCGAGTTGGCGGTTGGCTACAGCACGATTTACGGTGACTCGGTGGGTGGCTTTGCCCCGATCAAAGACGTCGCCAAGACTCTGGTTTGGGATCTGGCTCGCTGGCGAAACGAATTCGCTTTGAGCCAGGGTCAGATCGCGCCGATTCCCGAGAACTCAATCTCGAAGCCGCCATCTGCAGAACTTCGACCCGGCCAACTCGACCAGGATTCCCT
The DNA here is from genome assembly GCA_964439235.1 of uncultured Rhodoluna sp. GTDB lineage: Bacteria > Actinomycetota > Actinomycetes > Actinomycetales > Microbacteriaceae > Rhodoluna. Next base: position 5,939 of record CAYTNT010000056.1, read on the forward strand.
GCCCGAATATGAGCTGCTCGACCAGCTGCTGGAGCTCTACATTGAAACGCGAGTTAGCGAAACCGACCTAATCGCTAAAGGGTTCGACCGCGATGTGGTTCAGCGGGTCATTCGACTTGTTTCGATAGCCGAATGGAAGCGCCGTCAGGGAGCAATCGGCCCCAAAATCAGCGCGATGTCCTACGGTCGCGACCGCCGAATGCCAATCACCAACAAGTTCAAATAGGCTTGCAGGGCTAGTTCAGTAAGGAATCATCATGGCAGCAGACAAACTCATTTCATCTGGCGGACCTTGGGAGTCAGTAATCGGTTACTCGCGCGCAACCGTGTGTGGCGAATACGTTCACGTATCGGGCAGCACCGCTACCGTCAATGGCGAGTTGCAGAACGAGGGTGACGCCTATGGTCAAGCCAAGGTCGCACTCGAGCAGGTCATCGCCAAGGCGCTTGAGCAGGCGGGGCACTCGCTGAGAGATGTCGTGCGCACCCGCGTCTACCTAGCCAACGCCGAAGACATTGACGCCGTGAGCAAAGCGCACGGTGAGATATTCGGTGAGATTCGACCGGCTGCCACAATGTTGGCCGGCATCCAGTTCGTAAACCCAAACATGCTGGTTGAGATCGAGGTTGACTCGTGGAAGCCAAAAGCATGAATCTTGAGCCAAAGAAGGTTCGGGTCGGGCACCTAGCCGAGTTCAAGGCGCAGTCGCGAAAGATCGTCTGCCTGACCAGCTATGACAGCCTGACCGCCGGCATTTTTGACGAGGCAGGCGTTGATGTCCTGCTCGTGGGTGATTCTGCGGCCGACAATGCTCTCGGCTACTCCACGACGATTCCGATCACCGTTGACGAGATGATCCCTTTCG
>CAYTNT010000057.1:0-6767 GCA_964439235.1 uncultured Rhodoluna sp.
GACTAGGGAAGGTTTGCAGCGACTCGAGAATCTCGACCTGGGCCTCTTCGTTGTGTCGGGCTCGTTCCAGCAAAACCGGCAATGAGCCGATGTTGTGGGTGCCGAAGACGACATCAACCCACGGTGCCCGCTGAACGATGGTTTCGCGGTCTTTTTGCGCTAGACAGCCACCGACCGCAATCTGCAACCCTGGTTTGGCCTCTTTCTTGACCAGCAGTTGACCGAGATTGCCGTAGAGCTTGTTGTCTGCGTTTTCGCGAACCGCACAAGTGTTGAACACCACAATGTCAGCGTCTTCGGGGTCGCTCGCCTGTCGGTAGCCGGCACTCTCGAGCAGGCCACTCAGACGTTCAGAGTCGTGAACGTTCATCTGGCAGCCGAACGTACGGACATCGTAGGTCCGTGTGTTCGCGGTGAGAGTCATAACCGCAATTTTACCTATCGGTTACTGGTTGAGCGACTGCTCGGCGGCCTTGATCGCGCTGAAGCAAATCGAACTCGAGAAACCTTTGCGACCAAGAAACCCAAGCAAGCGACGCTGCCGAACTTCGCGGTCGAGATGTCCCATTGCTCGGATGCGCTTCTCGGCGAGTTTGGTTGCGGTCTTCAGGTCGTCGTCTTGTGTGTACTCGGAAAGCACCTGGTCAATTAGCAAGCCTGGGATGCCTTTGGCGCCCAGCTCGCGCCGCAGTGCCGAGGTTGACAGTCCGCGGGTCGATCTTTTCGAGGCAGCATAGGTCTCGGCGTACCTGAGGTCGTCGATTAGGCCGGCCTCTGTGAATCGTTCGATGGCGGCTTCGATGACCTGAGCGGGGATCTCGCGTTTGGTCAGATAGTCACGAAGCTGCTTGGTGGACTTGATCGAGCGACTGAGTTGGTGCAGCAGCATGTTTTTTGCGCGCCGCTCGAGCTTCTCAAAATCGTTGTGATCGAGAATTTCGGTTGCTTCAGCACCAGAATCGTCTGAGGGTGAGGCAGAGTTCGAATCCTTCAAAAAGTAAGAGTCGGGAAACCCGGCTGGGCTTCCCGACTTTGACTTCACGATTGTTTAGCTGTCGACTATGCGGTAGCCGCGGTCTCGGTTTCGACTTCGTCTTCGATCTCGGCAGGAAGATCTGCCACGGCACGTGGAACACCGATGCCTAGCTTGGCCTTGATCTTCTTCTCGATTTCGTCGGCGACCGCTGGGTTCTCGATCAGGTAGTTGCGCGAGTTCTCTTTGCCCTGGCCAAGCTGGTCACCCTCGTAGGTGTACCAAGCACCCGACTTCTTGACGATCTCTTGCTCGACACCGAAGTCGAGCAGGCTGCCCTCGCGAGAGATGCCAACACCGTAAATGATGTCGAACTCGGCCTGCTTGAACGGGGCTGCGAGCTTGTTCTTGACGACCTTGACGCGGGTGCGGTTTCCGACGGCATCCTGGCCGTCCTTAAGGGTTTCGATGCGACGAATGTCGAGGCGCACCGAAGCGTAGAACTTGAGGGCCTTACCGCCGGCGGTGGTTTCTGGGCTGCCGAAGAACACACCGATCTTTTCGCGTAGCTGGTTGATGAAGATTGCGGTGGTCTTGGTGCTGTTTAGTGCACCGGTCAGCTTGCGAAGCGCCTGCGACATCAGTCGAGCCTGCAGACCGACGTGCGAATCACCCATCTCACCTTCGATTTCGGCCTTTGGCACGAGAGCTGCTACCGAGTCGATGACGATAATGTCGATCGAACCCGAGCGAATCAGCATGTCGGCGATCTCGAGTGCCTGCTCACCGGTGTCTGGCTGGCTGACTAACAGCGCATCGATGTCCACACCGAGCGCCTTTGCATACTCGGGGTCGAGTGCGTGTTCTGCGTCGATGAATGCGGCGATGCCGCCACCCTTCTGGGCGTTTGCGATGGCGTGCAACGCAACAGTGGTCTTACCAGAGGATTCAGGACCGTATACCTCGATGATTCGACCGCGAGGCAAGCCGCCGATGCCAAGTGCAACATCGAGAGCGATCGAACCGGTAGGGATAATCTCAACCGGGGCGCGCTCGTCTGAGCCGAGTCGCATAACGGTGCCCTTGCCGAACTGTCGGTCGATCTGGGCTAGAGCGGTGTCGAGAGCTTTCTCGCGGTCTGACGGTGATGGCATTTCTTCCTCTGCTTCTGACACCGGGGTGTCTGGTTCAAAATCTGATTGGAATGACTCTAAGTTCAGACTCTGACATTGATTCAGTTTGGCTCGCCGTCTGTGGATAACACATCCGCAACTGGCTTAAATTGATGCTAGCAACATTCGAACAGATTTTCGATAAAAATCTTGTTGCGTGTCGCAAAATTCGTTTATTTGTTCGGTTGGTCGCGACGACTGCAGCCCGGAGGCTAGTTCTTACCCTTTTTCTTATCGAATCCGTGCCAACGCGATTTCGGAACCCCGGTTGCCTGGCAAAGAGCCAGCCAGACTATGCGAGGATCCTCGCCGCTAGCTAAAGCTTGAGCACCGGTTTGGTCGCCCAGCTCGGTAAGAGCCAGATCGCGAACGAGCACCTGACCGTAGGCCTCACCAAACTCATCAGAGAGAAGTTGATTGAACTGGCTGAGTCGCAAAGCGAAGAATTAGCGAACTAGAGCGCTCGAAGGAGAATCGAAGGAATCAGGCTCAATCAGAAGAATCTGGTTGGCGTCAAACTCGCTCACAAACTCGGCAGGAACCGAATCCGGAATGTAGATTCCCTCGACCGAAGCCAAACGATCGCTGACCTCACGCATGATTACCGAAAGCGGAACATCGAGCGCCTCGGCGATCGAGGCCAGAATCTCTGAGGATGCCTCTTTCTGGCCGCGCTCAATCTCGCTCAGGTAGCCGAGAGCGACGCTCGCGCGACTTGCGATTTGACGAAGGGTGCGACCTTTCTGCTGGCGAAAATCGCGCAGAACATCACCAATTTCTTGACGGACTAGAACCATCTTGGCCTCCCTTCATCGGATAGATGACACTAACTTACTCGGTGCCACAGACAAAAACTAACCGAGTTGACTGAGAATTCCCTGAAACTTGGCTTAGTGCAGGCTCTGAAGCGCTAACTCGAGGGCCGCGCTGACAGTCTGGCGCCTGATCGCATCCCGATCGCCGGTGAGTTCGAGGCGACGGCTGTAAATGCTATGCCGACCCTCGAGATCCGTGGCTACGGCGATGAACACGGTGCCTGGCGGCAACGCATCCTGCCAGTCGGGCCCGGCAACACCGGTGGTGGCAATCGAGAGGCCGGCAAAGGGCTGAGCCACTGCGCCTGCCGAGACGTTCGGCTCAGGGGAGTTGCGAAGCAAACCCAAGGCCGAGTCGGCCATCGAGCGAGCCACTTGGTCTGACACGGCGCCGTGCTGCTCAAGCAACTGAGTTGAAACACCCAGAACGCTGTGCTTGACCTCGTTGGAGTAAGCGACCACTCCGAGTTTGAAAACTGCGGATGCGCCAGGCACATCGACTAGGGCCGAGGCGAGCGCTCCCCCAGTCAGCGACTCGGCAACCGAGATTTGCACCCCGAGCTGCTTGGCTAGTTCGAGCAACCGCGATGCCAATTGTGGCTGCTCGGTCATTGGCCTGTTCGATTCGAGCGCACCAGTCGAGCCTCAGCCAACACATAGGTCGCACCAGACCAGAGCGTGAGCGCCAGGGCGAAGTAGAGCACGACCTGCTCGAGCACAGCGAAGCCGACCCAGTAGCCAGAAATCGGCGAGATGAACATACCGATTGCGATGCTCTGGAAAACCGTCTTGAGTTTGCCGCCGCCGGATGCTGCCAGCACACGGCGCTTGGCCACGATCAGCCGATAAACAGTGATGCCAAGCTCACGAACCAGAATCAAAATCGTGACCCACCATGGCACCTGACCCAGAATTGAGAGCACTAGCAGCAATCCGCCCAGAAGCGCCTTGTCGGCAATCGGGTCGAGAATCTTGCCGAGATTGGTGATCAGACCCTTTCGCCTAGCAATTGCGCCATCGACACCGTCGGTCGCGATTGAAAGCACGAACGCGGCGGTGGCCAGCCAGCGCAGCAACTCCGGCCCGACCGCGCTCGCTAAATCCCCGGTTGAATCACTGGCGGCCAGCAACAGCCAAATCACGACTGGAACGAGCAGGATGCGCGCCATCGTGATGAGGTTGGGCAGGTTTAGGGCGTCTAGCCCGCGAATCGAGCGCACGGTTAGTCTCGGCCCGTCAGCTTCCAGGCGTCTTCGTCATCATCGTCTTCGTAGCCGGTGAGCATCGACTTGTCGGCGTTCTCTCGTGGAACAAAATCCTCGAAACTGCCGGCAGCCAACTGGTCGTCAGCACCCAGAATCGGTTCGTCGAGTTCTGCTGCGGCTGCCGAAACCGTAGGTGTCGCGATGGCGCCGGGTTCGCCGCGCAGCCGTGCCAGCAGTGCAGGAAGCTCTTCGGGGCGAACCAAAACCTCACGAGCTTTCGAGCCCTCGCTCGGGCCAACCACATTTCGGGACTCGAGCAGATCCATCAGGCGACCGGCCTTGGCGAAGCCAACTCGGAGCTTTCGCTGGAGCATCGAGGTTGAGCCGAACTGGCTGTTTACGATCAGCTCAGCAGCTTGCAGCAGAACTTCTAGGTCGTCGCCGATGTCAGCATCCACCACTGCTTTGACAACCGGTTCGTCGACATCCTGGCGGTATTCGGGTTCCATCTGCGCTTTGACGTGCTCGACGATTTGGTGAAGTTCAGATTCGGCCAGCCAGGCTCCCTGAACACGCATCGGCTTGTTGGTGCCCATCGGCGAAAACAGTGCGTCACCCTGACCGATTAGCTTCTCGGCGCCGGGCTGATCGAGAATCACGCGCGAGTCGGTGAGCGAGGTCACTGAGAAGGCGAGGCGGCTTGGAACGTTGGCCTTGATCAAACCGGTAACCACATCTACCGATGGGCGCTGGGTTGCCAGCACCAGATGGATGCCGGAGGCGCGAGCCAACTGAGTGATTCGGACAATCGAGTCTTCGACGTCTCGAGGAGCGACGATCATCAGGTCGGCTAGCTCATCGACCACGACAAGCAGGTAAGGGTAAGGCATAAGTTTGCGCTGGCTGCCCTCTGGAACCTTGACCTCGCCGGCGACCACCGCGCGATTGAAGTCGTCGATGTGCTTGAAACCGAAGGATGCGAGATCGTCGTAGCGCATGTCCATCTCTTTGACGACCCACTGCAACGCCTCGGCAGCCTTCTTAGCGTTGGTGATAATCGGGGTGATCAGGTGCGGCACGCCCTGGTAGGCAGCCAACTCGACTCGCTTCGGGTCGATCAGAACCATGCGCACCTCGGCAGGCTTGGCTCGCATCAAAATTGACGTGATCATCGAGTTGACGAAGGATGACTTTCCGGCACCGGTGGCACCCGCAACCAAGAGGTGCGGCATCTTTGCGAGGTTGGCAATTACGAAGCCGCCCTCGACATCTTTTCCGATGCCGATGGTCAGCGGGTGCAGGCTCTTGGTCGCAACCTCGCTGCGCAGCACATCACCCAGCGAAACGGTTTCGCGGTCGGTGTTTGGAATCTCGATGCCGATCAGGCTCTTGCCCGGAATCGGAGCAAGCAGACGCACTTCGTTGCTGGCCACGGCGTAAGAGATGTTGTTCGCGAGTCGGGTGACCGCCTCAACCTTGACGCCGGGCGCAAGTTCGACCTCGTAGCGAGTAACCGTCGGACCACGCTGGAAGCCGACCACGGCCGCCTCTACGCCGAACTCCTTGAATACCGCGTTGATGGCCTGAACAAGCTGCTCGTTGGCGGCCGACTTTGCCTTGGGCGGTGTGCCCGGGGCAAGCAGGCCCATGTTTGGCAAAAGGTATGGTCGCTGGCGCTTGGCCGGAGCAGCCGGGACCGAAATCGCGCCTGTTTCGGGCAAGCCGTTAGCGCCACCGGAAGGAACCGCGCTCGACGCACCGGCAGCTGGATTCTCGACCGACTGCTGCGGAACCACACCAATTGGCTCGGTCTTTAGGTCAGCTTCCTCTGGCTGTGGGGTAAGCACCTCATCGCTAGCGGGCAGCGATTCGATTCCGAAAATCGCATCCACGTCATCGTCGTTGAGCGGCTCTCGTTCTTCGGTGATTACGGGGGTGTCAAAGCTCTTTTCGCCATCGGACTTGCCACGGCGCCACCACGGAACTTTGGTGCCGTCATAGGCATCCGGGATCTCGTCTTCGAAATCGTCGTCGACATCTTCGGTCTCGGCCTTGCCCTCACCGAAGAGGTAAACGTAGGCCTCGCGCAGGCGCTCCGGGATGCGATTTGGCGCGGTCTTGGTCATCACCAGGAGCGAACCAAAGGCGAGCAAAAGCGAGAACAAAATTGCCAGCCAGCCCGCGAATGGGCCACCGATGCTGAGGATTGGTACCGTGATCAACCAGCCAAACAGGCCACCGGCGGCCGAAAGTCCCTCTGGCTGCGCGACCGAAGGCTCAATTGGTGCGGTTGGATTGGCCAGCACGTAGCCACCCTCGAAAACACCGCTAATCGAAACCACGAAAAGGAACAGGCCGAACCCGATGCGACCGTTTTCGCGTGTGCTCGACGGATTGCGCATTAGGAAGATTGCGAACACGATCATGAACAGCGGCAGAGCAAATGCCATCTGGCCGAACAGCAAGCCGAACGAGTGCTGGTGCAACCAGACGGCGAAGTCTTCGCGAATCAGGAACCAACCGAAGACCACGCCCAAGATTCCGGCTAGGAACAGCGCGAATGGCATGCCATCGCGGCGATCCTCGGGTGCGATTTTGTCTG